>JAITBX010000233.1 GCA_031283405.1 Burkholderiales bacterium
GTTGGCGGAATTTGGCTTCGCTGATTTTTGAACGGCGATAGTATCGATTTTTTCCAGTCATCTCAAGAAGTTAGCATGCTTTTGAACATGTTTGCTTCCTAAGCCCCTAACCTAAATACTACTATCATTTTTATAGGTAGTCAAGTATATAATTCCATTTTGAAAGGGGTCGCCCCGAAGGGGCGGGGGTTTGTCAATGTCACGCAGCACGGACGACCGAGGACGGTCGTCCCTACCCTCTGACGCCTGATACCTGATTTACTGTTGCGCGCTGTAATGCGTTTCCAATCCGCTGCCGCGGGTGAATGACCAAGTGCGGGTGATGTAGAGAATGTCAACTTCGCTGCGGATGTCGGGCGGGAACGCGCCATAGGGCGAGGCCATCTCGACGATTTTCTGGGCGGCGGCATCAAGTATCCGGTGACCTGAGCTTTGGTCGATGGTGACTTCGCTGACCGAGCCGTCGCTTTTGATGGCGACAGTCATTCTCAGGCTGCCGAAAATCTGTTCGCGCCGCGCTGCTTCGGGATAATTCATGTTGCCGACGCGCTCGACTTTGAGCCGCCAGTCTTCGATGTAGCGGGCAAAACGATATTCCTGCGCGCGCGAACCGACGAAATACTTGCGCGGACGCTTCTGGTACGCATCCACTTCTTTCTGGATTTGCGCTTCCAACTGCATCATTTCTAGCGTTTGATCCATCAGCTTGGTCGCGTCGGGGCGATCGGGCGTCGGTTGTTCTTCCGGCGGCGGCACAGGCTCTGTTTTGGCAGTGCGCTGTTGCGCCACCATTTGTTGAACTTTTTTCTCCAGCGCTTCCCGTTTTTCGGTTGTTGCGTCAAGCTCGTTTTTCAGACTCTCTTTCGGCAACTTGGGCAATGGCGTTTTGGCTTTCCGGTCTTCGTCGGTGTTGCCGCCGCCGTCGAGGTTGGTCTGCGCCAGCACTTCGGCTTTGGTCGGCTTCTCTCTGGTGGCGCTGTTGACCAGCACCACTTCCATCACTTGATGCTGATTCCACTGATTACGGATTTCGTGCGAGAAATGGACGCTCATCGCTGCGGCGTGAAGCAGCACCGAAACGCCCAGAATTTTCAGAAAGAGTTTGTTGGCGAACAAGCCCTGCACGCCTAACACGGGCGCCGCCGGCCAAACATATTCCGGCAGCACGGGCGTACCGGGCGGCGCGGGCAGTGAAGCGAGCGCAGGAGGCTGCGAGGCGGGCGCCGGAGCGGGTTGAGCGGGCGGAGTTGACACGAAACGCGTATTCCGAAAGCAAGAATGATCCATTGTACACGGGCAAAGGCGATCCGGCGACGCCTCTTCCTTCCGTCGCTCACGTCGGCTGCCGAAAACTGCTATAATTATCAATTTTCGCGCCCTGCCATTCCGCAGGGTCCGTCGCCAACCGCGGACGACCTCTCTGGCAGATCGGCATTTTTACCGCCGCCGGCAGGAAGGCCGCAGACATCAAGGAGTCAGCCACATGGCTAATCAAACCGTTCTGGAAATCAGCGCGCAGTCGCGCAAGGAAGAAGGCCGCGGCGCCAGCCGTCGTTTGCGTCGCGCCGGCAACGTGCCGGGCATCATTTACGGCGGCGACAGCGCGCCGTCGCCGGTCATGTTCGATCACAACACGCTGTACCACGCGTTGCGCAAGGAAGCATTTCACTCGTCGATTCTGAGCGTCAATCTCGACGGCAAGGAAGTGCGCGCGCTATTGCGCGATGTGCAAATGCACCCGTACCGGCAACAAGTGTTGCACGTTGACTTTCAACGGGTCGATGCCAACAAGAAGATTCACATGCGCGTGCCGCTGCACTTCGTCAACGCCGAAATTTCGCCGGCAGTAAAACTCGGCGGCGCGCTCGTCAATCAGGTTATCAACGAGTTGGACATTTCCTGTTTGCCGAAAGATTTGCCGGAATTTATCGAAGTCGATCTTTCCGAAATGCAAGTCGGCGACACGTTGCACGTCTCGGCGCTGAAATTGCCGGAAGGCGTCTCCGCCATCATGCTGCGCGGACAAGACCCGACCGTGGCCAGCGCCAGCGTCGTCAAGGAAGTGGCCGAGGAAGAATCAGTTACCACTCCGGGCGAGCCGGTGACGACGGCGCAAGCAGCGCCGGCAGCCGAAGAAAATTCGAAGTAATCGGCCAGACCCGCCGAACCCTATTTCGGCGGGTCTTTCATTTTGGGATTGAGCGCGCATGCCTCCATTTCGCTTGCTGGTTGGGCTGGGCAACGCCGGTCGTGAATATGCGTCAACGCGGCACAACGCCGGTTTCTGGTGGGCGAATGCGATGGCGCTGCGCTTGGGCGTGCACTTTGCCAACGAAGCCAAATTTTCGGGCGGCGTTGCCAAAGCGGCAAGCGATTTGCGTTTGTTGAAACCTGCGACTTACATGAATCTTTCCGGTCGCGCCGTTGCGTCGCTGGCGCGATTTTTCGACATCGCGCCGGAAGAAATTCTGGTGGCGCACGATGAACTCGATTTGCTGCCGGGCGCGATTCGCTTGAAGCAAGGCGGCGGCCATGCGGGACACAACGGTCTGCGCGATATTCAGCAACAACTGGGCAGCGCCGCGTTTTGGCGCTTGCGTTTCGGCATCGGTCATCCGCGTGATTCGGAAATTCCGCAACAAGCGGTGGCCGATTACGTTTTGAAACCGCCGCGCGCCGAAGAATGGCGCGCGCTCAACGATGCCATCGCCCGCGCGGTGGAAGTGTGGCCGCTTCTGGCGCAGGGCGACATTGCGCAAGCAACGATGCGGCTGCACACCGATCCCGAGGCGGTCAGAGCCGCAAATCGCAACACGGCAAGCACTGCGACAAATACTGCAACCAACACCGCGCCTTCATCAAAGGAACCCTCATGAGTTTACGCTGTGGCATCGTCGGTTTGCCGAACGTCGGCAAGTCAACCCTTTTCAACGCGCTGACCAAAGCGGGCATCGCCGCCGAGAATTATCCGTTTTGCACGATCGAGCCGAACGTCGGTATCGTCGAAGTGCCCGATTCGCGCCTCGAAAAACTGGCGGAAATCGTTCATCCGCAAAAAATTCAGCACGCCATTGTCGAATTTGTTGATATTGCCGGACTGGTGGCGGGCGCGTCGAAAGGCGAAGGACTCGGCAATCAGTTTCTCGCCAACATCCGCGAAACCGACGCGATCGCGCATGTCGTGCGCTGTTTCCATAACGAAAACGTCGTGCACGTTTCCGGAAAAGTCGATCCGGTTTCCGACATCGAAACCATTCACACCGAACTGGCGCTGGCCGATCTGGCGACGGTTGAAAAACAAATCGCCAAGGTTGAAAAAGTGGCGCGCGCCGGCGGCGACAAAGACGCCAAGCGTTTGTTTGAAGTGCTGCAAAAAGTGTTGGCAGTGTTGAACGAGAGCCGCCCCGCCCGCACCGCGGATTTGTACGATGAAGAAAAAGCTTTGCTGAAACCGTTTTTTCTGTTGACGATGAAACCGACGATGTACGTCGCCAACGTTGATGAACACGGCTTCCACGACAACCCGTTGTTGACGTCGGTCGAGGAATACGCCGCCAAAGAAAAAGCTGTGGTCGTTCCTGTTTGCGCGTCGCTCGAAGCCGAAATCGCCGACCTCAACGACAACGATAAAAAAGTGTTTCTCGACGATATGGGATTGACCGAGCCGGGACTCGATCGCGTGATTCACGCCGGTTATAAATTGCTCGGCCTGCAAACCTATTTCACCGCCGGCGTCAAAGAAGTGCGCGCCTGGACCATTCACGTCGGCGACACCGCGCAGCGAGCGGCGGGCGTGATTCACACCGATTTTGAAAAAGGATTCATCCGCGCCCAAACGATTGCCTACGAAGATTTCATCGCGCACAAGGGCGAACACGGCGCCAAAGAAGCGGGCAAGATGCGCGCCGAAGGCAA
>JAITBX010000008.1 GCA_031283405.1 Burkholderiales bacterium
TTCCCGTAAAAATCCTATGATCTGTTCTTCCGAAAACCTCTTCTTCATTTCCAATCTCCTTTGTCTTTGGGATTGGACTCTAATTCCAGCCGCTACTCAATTCCGGGGGGACGTCGTCCCTGCCCCTCGCTACCGTCCAATGCCTTAAATGGCAAGACCAGTGTGCAACCATCCAAAGAAAACGGTTTTCGGTTGGCTTCCCACGCCATTTCCTTAAAAGATATTGTGATAGAAGTGCCGTTAACCGAGAATTTCCCTGTATCGGTGACAGTCTCACCGGGCTGAACTGCTTTCATGGAAACATCACTTGATGACTCTTTGAACGTGATGGTAACAACCGCATTTGTTTTTGGAACAGTGCCATCGGAATCCTTCAGCAATCGGTAAGTGCCGTCCGGGTTTGCCGCCTGGCAAGTGACACCTAATAGCATCAAAATGGTAAGAGCAACGAGATTTATCTTCATCATTTGATACCTCTCTCGGCTGGAAAGCAGGTTGCGGGCAGCGCTTCAATACAGTGAGTTTTACGCCAAACTCTTTCTTGTCGCGTCCAAGCAAAGCCGCATACACCCATAACATCTCTCAGGCTTTGACTCCGCAATTCAACCTCGCAAACGGCAACGTGCTTTTGAAAAAGCAGTAGCTAAATGAAAACAGCAACGAACATTTTATACGTTTAAGCAAACGTAGTATCAAGAGTAAGTCAAAGTTTCTGAACCCACCCCCACCGCTCAGAATCTTCATTGTGCAAATACACGGTCGTCGTCTGTAAGTTTGCATGCCCAAGGTTCTTCTGGATGATCGAAACGCTGGCTCCTGCTTCCGCCAAGCGGCTCCCATAGGTGTGCCGCATCCAGTGTGTGCTGGCCTGCTTGAATCTGATCCGATCATTCCCGTTGAGGCTATCTCCAACGCGCTGGAACATCTCTTTGACTATACGGGCAAGCCTCGATGTGCTGAGACACTGCATTGGGTCAACTTCCTGCCAGCTACGGGGAATTGCTGCAATCAACGGATTATCGGGCGGACAGTTTTCAGGGAATGCCGGCATTCCACGAATGTCCAAGTACCGAGACAGCTCCTCCACTGCCGTTACCGGCAGCGGTACATCACGCCGAAGCCGGCCTTTCCCCAAAACCGCCAGCCAGTATTGATCGCCTCGACGGCTTAAATCGCCGAAGCGCAGCGCCGCCAGCTCCGCCAGCCGGACGCCGGTGAACATCCCGAACAACACGATAAACCGCTGCCGAGCAAGGCGAAGCACTTCATCGCCGGCGGCCAAAATTTCCCAACGATCGAGCAGTTCGCGCATCATGGCAAGCTGCTCGACAGAAAACGCCCGGCTGGTGTCGATCGTTCGCCCGTCGGCGGCCACGACACGCAGCGGTCGCAGATTGACCAGCGCCCAAGGATTCATGGCCAGATAACCGACGCGAACCAGCCAGTCCATGCCTGCCCGCACGATCCCGCAGGCTTGAAAAGCGCTGCGGGGTGACAGTGGCCGCTGGAAAGGTCTCCAGTCCGGGTGCCAGCGCGGCTTTGTCGATCCAAGCCAGCGGCTCGCCGGTTGCGGATCGAGGAGCCAGTCCCGGTACGCGGTGCAATCATCGACGCCGAGCGCCGAAAATGCTTTCTTGCGCTCGACGATAGCCCAAGCCAAGAAACGCTCGATCTCCCGACGATAAGCCCGCCAAGTGTGCCCACCCTCTGGATGCTGTGACAACCAAGCGCGGATCGCGGCAAGATCATCGAAGGCGTCGATCCGGCATTGTGACAGCGACGCACGGTTGCGCCCGGTGATGCCCGACAAGGTTGGATGTGCCCGCAGCCGCTCCAGCGGCACTGGCGCCGAATTCAGCACATCGGAATGAAGTGCTGCGCGCCGCCACCTCTCGCCGGCGTCCGGTGTCCACGTCTGCACGGCATACGGCTCGATAGAGACACCGAGCGCCGACTGGCGGGCAACCAGCCACGAAGCAATCTGGCGTGCATGGGTGGCGCCGAAACGCGGCACCGCCCTCACCCAGACGCCGCCCGACAGCTCTCGCGCCTTGCTGTACCAGTGGACGCCGGACTTGTTCAGCGATTCGACGATGAGGCGCAGCGAGGAATATCCCGCCGCGTCCAAACGATCCGCCGACCGCCGCTCAAACCAGCACCGTGGATGCTGGTCGAGGGACAAGTTCGGCGCAGGGTGTTGCCGGTACTTCCAGGCTATCTCCGACCAGCGGCTCGCCGTCCGGCCAGAGCGCCGGGGGTTCTTCTGGAGTATAGCCACGTCTCCGGTTGCCCCGTGTCTCTCCGCACGACGGATCAGCTCGGCAAGCACCGCCCGGAAAACCCTGCCGGCTTTCTGAGGCGTGATATTGTGCCGGCTGGCCACGTCGGCCATCGACAGGGTTGAGACAAGCGCATACGTCCGAAACACCGCCCATTCAGTTTCACTGAATCGGGAGGCTTCGTCGAATCGCAAAATTGTAGATTTTCGGGGCATTGTTGTGTCAAAAAGCACCTCATTAGCCAGATAAGGATTCTTATCAGGCTAATAAGATTTGGCCGAAAAAGCCGGTGTTGTGAAATTAAGGTGTCCCGGAACCGGGGTAAAGGGGAAAACCGAAATTGGTCTCAGCGGTTTTCAACGGGGTGTTGGCCGGAGACAGACAATGCAAACGCATTGACAAGGTAAGGTGATTGCATTACTATTTTCGCCATCCAACCTGCTTAATTAGAGAGAATCATGGCTGCCACCCTCGAAGTTGAATCCACGCTGACCGACCGCTACCAGACTACGGTGCCGGAAGTCGTGCGCCGCGCCCTCCATCTGGGCAAGCGCGACAAAATACGCTACACCGTCCGCCCCGGTGGCGAGGTCGTGTTATCACGTACCCTGCCCTCTGACGAAGGCGACCCGGTGCTTGGCCAATTCCTTAGCTTCTTGGCCGACGACATCGCCAACCATCCAGAGCGGCTCCAGGTTGTTGATGCCCGCTTCGTACAGCGCCTCCAAGCGCTAACCGGCGGCACTGAGGTCGATCTTGATGCGCCCTTATCAGCGGATGAAGAATGAGCGCGAGCAAGCCCAAGTCTCTAGTGATTCACGGCTGGACAATTTTTGCCCACCCGCTGTTTCTCGCACAACTTGAAGCCTTGGCGCGACAGGTTGAAGCGTTAAAGCAGAAGCATCCCGTCGAGTATGTGAAGAAAAACGCTACCAAGCGACTGGCGGCGATCACTAAGTTGGCGTTCGATGTTATCCCGCAAGACCCGGCGCGACCAGAATACCGGCAAGGAAGCTCCTTGGGCGACGAGTACAAGCACTGGTTTCGAGCCAAGTTTTTCCAGCAGTACCGGCTGTTCTTTCGCTACCACGCACCGAGCAAGGTGATTGTGTTCGTTTGGGTCAACGACGATGAAACCAAACGCGCCTACGAGAGTAGTGATGACGCCTACCGGATATTCCGCAAGATGCTCGAAAGCGGCCATCCCCCTGATGACTGGAATCATTTGCTGGCCGAAGCACGAACCGAAGTTCAGCGTCTGCAAATCGCCACAGACACTACGCCGTAAGCTGGCGGCTCAACCGGCCACAGATTGTGGTCGGTTCTTGGGAAGTCCCGACACCAAGCTCTGCTACCTTGTCGCGCCAATACAAAATAATATCCTGCCGAAGTTTTTGCTGGCTTTGGTTGATGTTCACCCTCTCGCGCCATCCTGGTGCGAACGTATTTGCCGACATGGACAAACCGGGAGATGAAAAGCGGTCTCTGGTGATTCTACCCGGAGACGAATACAGGAATTGGCTCAGTTGCAAAGATGCGGAAGATTAGAGCTTTGCTTCAACTCTTCGTTTTTCATTTTAGGCACCTCTCTGGGCACACTGGATCGTTCCCGTTTCAACATCATCGTCTCCAATACCCAAAAGATAAGCCTCTGTTTTTCATAGAGGCGATGAAGGGGGCATTATCCAGGCGCGGCAGCGCCAGACGGCGTTTGGGCTTGCTGCCTCGCGGCCTGGTCAAGGTCGATCACGGCATCGACGGTGTGCAAATAAGTCACGATGTTTTGATGCAGGCGGGTCAAGGTTTCGCGCGCGGTGGCCGGAGCGTTAAAACTGGGCGGACTGAAAAGGCTGCCTCGACCGACAGGCAAGGCGATGAAGAAGCGCCGGTCTTCCGCCAGCGCTTGTGGTGTGCCGTAAGCCGATGCCAGTTCGAGGAAACGCTCCATGAAGGCCGGCGTCAGCAGCGCGCGCGCCGAAACTTGATCCGAGGCGTGAACTTGAAACGCTTTGGCGAACTCGGGATTTTCCAAGTGAACAGATTGCAAATTATCGAACAAATGTTCGGTGAAACCACCCAACAAACTTTGGGGCGCAACGACCGTGATGCCGCGCAATCCTCGCGGCAAGGTCAGCGCGACCACGACGCCGTTGAAAACGGCTCTGCGCTGCTTCCCTGATTGAACGAACAGATCCAGATCGAAGATCGACAGCGGCATTCCGCGATAATCGCCGCAGATTTCGTCCGCAGATTGGGCGTCGTCCCAACGAGGGAAAAGATGGTAGCGTTTGAATTCGTCCAGCGGCGGTTGCGCCGGCCGCCAGTCGAGGCCGAAGCCGGCCGCGAGTTTCGGCAACACGCGCTGTTTGTAGAGTTGGCGATAGGCTTCATAAAGCCCTTTGACCGACCATCCGAAACCCAGAAGAGCGCCAACGACGACGAATTGCAGCAAATCTCCCAAGCCGAAAACGCCGTGACGGCTGTAGGTTCCCCAGAACAACAGCGACAGTCCAAAGCCCAGCAAGGCGCCGATGGGAATGTATTTGATTGCTCGCGCGGCGATCTCGCTCTTGGCTTGCTGCCGCACGGTTTCTAACTCGACGAGAATGGCGTCCAGCGCGGCATCGGGTTCGTAAGGCGGCGCGGATTCGGCGGCATCCGGTTCGCCCAGCCGCACTCCAATCATCGTGCGGATAATCTGTTTCGCCGCCTGTTGCGCTTGAGCATACGCCTCGGCGTTGGTTTTTTCGCGCTCGTTGCTCATGAAAAATGGCGTAAACTCACAAGTGTTCCGTCGCGTTCACGGGTTTTTTGTATTCGGCGGGCGCTTCAAAAAACGGCGCGCAGCGGCGACGTTGGTTTCCACTTCCTGATAAGTGGCTTGAGCGCGCATCATCACCGCGTCGCTCTTGAGGTCGGGGTAATTTTCGGCGACGGCAAACAAACGCGCCAAGCCTGCCGAAAGCTGATTTTCAGCGTTGAACTTCTCGGCGATCGTTTTGGGGTCGGCATTGCTGAGTTTCCCTTGCACTGCGCCGCGCAAACGGGTGATGTTGTCCATCAATTCTCTCTCGTGACTCAAGAAGCGCTTGGCGATTTCCAGCACGTTCGGAATCAGTTCGTGACGCTGCGCTAGTTGCACGTCGATATCCGACAGCGCTTCGTCCACCTGATTTCGGTGCTTGACGATGACGGCGTACCACGCGAACAGCGCGATGACGATGATGGCCAACACAAAAATAAGTGTGCTCATGTGTTTATCTCAAAGTTGAATTTCCCCGCCGCGAGCGATGGGGAAATTCTTTTCAGAAAGCGTTGTTGTTTTACCGCAAGGCGCGCTTACTTCTTGCCGCGGTGGTCATCGTCCCTTTTCTGAGGGCTGCTCTGTGGCTTGCCCGCCGGAGCGCCTTGCTGCTGACGATTGTCCTGCGGCGGGCGGGCTTGCGGAGGATGGCCTTGCGGCGACGGTCCTTTGCGAGGCTCTGCTCTGCCCGGTCCCGGGTGGTTGTCGTGGCGTTGCGGTCCTCCGCGGCGGATGTCGGCTTGCCTTGGGCGGCGAATATCGTTCCGGCGATCGAAGTCCACGCGCCGCCGATCATAGTAGCTCCGATGGCTGCGGTAATGCGGAACATAGGTATTCTGATACCAGCCGCGCTGAACGAAGTACACGGGGCGGTTGCAGGCGTTGTAATACCCGCAATACGATCCCCAACTGGCGTATTGATCCGGCGGCACATAGAGATAAAGCGGCGCAACGCCCACGGCCACCGGTTGAATGGCGACCGGTTGCTGATAGACCAGCGCTGGCGGCGGCGCATCGCCGATGTCGATGGCGCCGTAGAATCCGGGCGCGCCGACCGAAATGGATACCGAAGTTTGCGCCGAACTCGCAGCGGCAACGGCAGCCAGAATTACGCCGGCGGCGAGATACGAAAATGTTTTGACTTTCATCACTGCTCCTTTCAAACAAGACTTTCTGGTTTTGGAAATCGCTCCAGCCAGATAACCTCCCTGATGAGCGGTTTGGCTCATTCTGGTTTCAGCGGATATCTGTCTGCACACACTTTCTTTCCCTCACTCACTCCTTCGATCCGCCCTGTTCCTGCGCGGAAAAAACCAGAGGGAGAAGCGATTACTTTGCATCATACATCGGCCTTTCTTGAACAAGCAAATTGTCTCTGTATCGTATTCTTTTTTCCTTTACGAGCGCTTTACTTTCACTCGGTACGCGGCATGCCGTCGTCAGAACCGCTTATTTGGTTCTATTCCCGGTGGTTGTTGCGGGCGGCAGAATGCCGCCCCTGCGGGTTACGGGCGATCGGGGACGATCGCCCCTGCATCCTGATACCTGATTCTTGTTCCCTGATCTGCTATGATTTCATTTCCGATTCACAAGAGACAGACATCATGATGAAAGGCAAAGAACTCTATCGCGGCAAGGCCAAAACCGTTTACGCGACCGACGATCCCAACTGGGTCATCATGCATTACCGCGATGACGTTTCCGCTTTCGACGGCGCCAAGCTCGCGCAGCTCGAAAAGAAGGGCGAGACCAACAACAAAATCAACGCTTTCATCATGGGCCGGCTCGAAGAGGCCGGCATCAAGACGCACTTCGGCAAGTTGCTGAACGAGCGTGAATCGCTGGTGCGGGCGATGAAGATGCTGCCGGTCGAGTGCGTCGTGCGCAACATTTGCGCCGGTTCGATGAGCAAGCGCCTCGGCATTGAAGAGGGCACCCGTCTGCCGTCGCCGGTTTTCGAATATTTTTACAAGAGCGACGCTTTGCACGATCCGATGGTCAACGACGATCACATCCGTGTGCTGGGCTGGGCCAGCGAGGACGACATTCAGCGGATGCGCATTCTGACCCGTCGCGTCAACAAAATTCTGCAACCGCTGTTTGCCAACACCGGCATCGACCTCGTCGATTACAAGATCGAATTCGGCCGCGCGGTCGATGAACCCGAGGGGCCGCTGCTCCTGGGCGATGAATTCACTCCCGACGGCTGCCGGTTGTGGGACACGCAAACCGGCGAGAAAATGGACAAGGATCGTTTCCGCCGCGACCTCGGCAACGTCATTGAATATTACCGCGAAGTTGCAAAGCGACTCGGCGTGCCGCTTTGAGATCGTTCAACGTTTGACGAGCGGGAGCGTGAAATTGATCGGCGTCAAAATAAACGTCGATGCTGCCTGTGATAAGCGCAGTGATTCGCGCTTTTCACTCGTTAGCGGTCGAGCCGGAATGATATAATGAAAACGCTGAAAGGAATCCGGCTTGATGCTTTGCCTGATAACCTGTTGGGGCAATTGCCCGAAGAAGCTGTAGGGGTGTTCTCGAAAAAGAACACCTTCGTCATATATGAACCGGATCAAGAATGATGTCATTTAAGGAATCGTAGGCGAGGGGGTTGAGGGCGATGTCGGAGGGGAAAATGGCGCAAGCGCGGAGAATGTCGTCCATTCGGACGGGCGCCCGTCGCGGCGAATCTCCGGCTCGATCCGCCGCGCTTTCTTTTGCGGAACGCGCCGCCGAGGGCGAAAAAAAGCGGCAGGAAAAACAATGGAATGTTATCGGAGGAATGCTTCTTTCCTTCAAGGATGGTTTGCGGCGGCGTAAAGCCAAGCCAAAAAATCCATTAACTGTTAAAGTAACAGGTTGCAGCATGGAGTCTCGGCTTTTTAACGGCGGCACTGTTGCCATCGACCGGTTGGAAACGCGAAATCGACGCAAAATCGAACGCGAAGAAAATTGGTGGGCGAGAGTATCACCGAGTGGCAAAATATCGGCAAAGCGCCTGTTGGCGTGGCCGGATGGTCTGCGGCAATCCGGCGGTTGAATTCGGAGATTGTGTTGACGCTGTTCGGACCATCGAAAGAGTGAGATACAGATCAGGAACTGGAGATTTTTAATTTTATAACCAAGGAATCATTATGAAAAAAACTTTGTTTGCGCTCGCAAGCGTGACACTGTTCGCTTGGTCGCTGTTTGCCAGTGCCGCCGATTCAGGAAAGGTCGAATTCAAAGGCATTCCTTTTGGGGCTTCGCAAGAGACTCTTCTCAAGAAATTCTCGGACTTCAGGTGCAGCGAAGGGACGTGCAATCTTTACGTTGATACCGAAGCCGAAAAGAAATGTCAGGAGAACCGGGGAGGGGACCCCAAGGACGTGATCAACATCAAGAAAACGCTGGACTGCCAGCGCGAATACCGGAGCCAGATGCGCTATGGTCCGGCGGCTGTGCAGGTTTATATCGCCAAGTTTGAAGGCGACAAGCTCGGCTATGTGTCGATTGTCATCCACTCCAACTGGTACCGCGATGTCCGCGACGCTTTGTCCGAAAAATACGGCGCGCAAGCCAGCGAAAAAATGGAAACTGTTCAAAACCGTTTCGGCGAAAGCTTTGAAAACCACATGACGACGTGGAAGCTCGGCAACGACTATGTGCAAATTGAAGAGCGGGGCGCGGGGCTTGATTCGGCGGCCGTTCGTCTGGTTTCGGGATCGTTCGCAGGCATCGATCAGGAAAAACTGAGAAGAGAAAGAGCCAGAGAAGCGGCGAGAGACCTCTGATATCCGGATAAAAATCGGGAAAAAGAACCCGATAGAGGTCTGACAAGGAATTTTGTTGTATTCGTGCAACAGTAAAACGCCGGCCTTGCGCCGGCGATATTTTTTGCGCACACAGGAGGCTTCAGTCCCATGCCCGCCAACGCTCCCATTGCCGCCCATCCCGTCGCCCGCTGGCTGATTCTGATCACCCTCGCGGTCGGCGTGTACTTCTTTCACAGCTTTCTGGTGCCGGTGCTGGCGGCGCTCATCATCGCGTTCGCGTCGTGGCCGCTTTACGAAAAACTGGTCGAGCGCTGCCACGGAAAAACGTGGTTGTCTGCCGGCATCGTCACCTTTCTGGTATTCCTGCTGATCGTCGTGCCGCTGATCGTCGTTGTGTTCTACGCCGCCCGCGAAGTCCAGCAATGGCTCGCTTGGCTGACCTCCGTCAACCGCTATGGCGCCGAAGCGCCCGCCTGGCTGGCGCAACTGCCCGGCGTCGGATCGTATCTGGCGGAGTGGTGGAATGAAACAATGAACCACCCCCATGCCGTCAGCGACTTGGCGCAAGTGGTCGGTTTGGGGCAGCTTGCCAACATCTCCAAAGCCGTCATTACCTTCGGCGGCCAGTTGTTCTCGGTTCTGCTGGCGCTGCTGTTCACGCTCATCACACTGTTCTTCGTTTACAAAGACGGCCACGCGCTCGCGCAACAACTCGACAAAGTCGGCGAGCGCATTCTGCCGAAACGCTGGCGCCGCGTGTCGCGCGTCGCGCCGACGATGGTCAGCGCCACTGTCGCCGGCATGACCCTCATCGCCATCGGCGAAGGCGTCGTGCTGGGAACGGCCTACTGGATTGCCGGCGCGCCGTCGCCGTTGACGCTGGGCGTCATCACCGGCTTCATGGCGCTGATTCCGGGCGGCGCGCCGATCGCCATGACTCTGGTGTCGCTCTATCTGGCCGGTAGCGGTCATCCGGTCGCCGGAGCGGGGCTGTTCGCGTGGGGCGCGTTTGAATTGTTCGTCGTTGACAAAACCATCCGCCCGAAACTCGTCGGCGGCCCCGCCAAACTGCCGTTTCTGCCAACTCTGTTCGGACTGGTCGGCGGCGTTCAAACGATGGGACTGGTCGGCTTGTTCGTCGGCCCCGTCATCATGGCGCTGCTGGTCGCCATCTGGCGCGAGTGGTTGACCGAAGAAGACGACGAAGCGCCAGCAGGTTAAAAGCAGAAAAGCGCAGGGCGGATAAGGCGAAAAGTCGCCATCCGCCGATTACGCTTTTCCCGCCGCTTCGGGCGCAGGATACGCCGTTGCGCAAATGTGGGAGTGAATGCGCTTCAAATCGCGCAAAATGTCGAGGTGCAGCGAGCTGGTTTCGATGCTCTCGATCCGGCTTTCTTTCAACCGCGCCATGTGATTTTCCGACGCCGCAAATTCAAGTTCGCGGATTTTCGCTTTGCCGTCGAGAAGCAGCCGCGCCGACTTCACATCGCCGGAGAGGAAAACGGCCATCGCCAATTTCAGATGGTCGTGGACGAGGCTGTGAAATTCCTGCAACTCGGCAGCGCCCTCGGCGGAGAATTGCAGTTGTCGTCGAATTTTTTTGTTGGCAAGCTCCATCAGATTTTTATCGATGATGTCGCCGATGTGTTCCAGATTGATGGCCAGACCGAGAATTTCCATCGCCCGCCGGCCTTCGGCGTCGTCGAGACTGTCGCGGGTCACTCTGACCACATACAGTTTGATGGCCTCGTAGAGACGATCGACGGCGTTTTCTTTTTGACAAACTTCGGCGACCAGCTTCCGATCGTTCGTCAGAATCGCGGTCATCGTTTGCTGCAACATCGAGTCGATCAAATCGCCCATGCGCAACGCTTCCCGCGCCGCGCCCGCCAGCGCCACCGGCGGCGTTTCGATAGCGTTTTCATCCAGATAGAGAGGAACAGCGGGGTCGTCCGCCGTTTTCACTTCCGGCAACAAGCGTTCGAGCCATTTAGCGAACCACGTCAACGGAAAAACGAACAGCAGTGCCATGATCACATTGAACAGCGTATGAAAATCGGCGGCGAGACGAACAGGGTTGGGTTCGATGGCTTCCAGCAATTTGACGATGGACGCCAACAGCGGCAAAAAGATGATGCAGCCGACGATGCGATTGATCAGATTGCCGACGGGCATGCGACGGTGCGCCGGATTGCCGCTTCTCAATCCTTCCGTCAGCGGGTTGATCGCATTGCCCAAGTTGGCGCCTAACACCAGAGCGAGCGCTGCCGCCGGCGTGACAAAGCCGGAGTAGGCAAGCGACATCGTCAACAAAAGCGTCGCCACGCTCGAATGCGCCGCCCACGTCAGCACAGCGCCGATGAGCATCGCCAACAACGGCTCGCCGGTGATGGCGGCAAAAAGTTCGCGAGCGAGCGGCGCGTGTTCGGCAGGAGCGAGACTGTTCAACAAACTGTGCAGAGAAAGCAACATCAAACCGAGGCCGATGGCAACGCGCCCCAGATCTTTGACGATGGTTCGCGCGCCGCGCTTGAAAGCGACCACGCCGATCACGAAAAGTACAGGCGCGACGGCGGAAGAATCGAAAGAAAGAAGTTGCACGATGAGCGTCGTGCCGATATTCGCGCCGAGCATGACCGCCAGCGCCGAAGCGAGCGCAATGAAACCGGAGGCGGTAAACGAATAAACGACCCCGCGCCAAGAGCGCGGGGTATTAGAAAGTGCCATTAGAAAAGTTTTAGCTGTCTCAAATCCTCTTGGGGTTGGCCCTGGTTTCGAACATACCTCTCAACTACCGAC
>JAITBX010000009.1 GCA_031283405.1 Burkholderiales bacterium
TTCCCGTAAAAATCCTATGATCTGTTCTTCCGAAAACCTCTTCTTCATTTCCAATCTCCTTTGTCTTTGGGATTGGACTCTAATTCCAGCCGCTACTCAATTCCGGGGGGACGTCGGTCTTTACGGATCGTGGCGATTCCTATATGTGCTCGGGAACATTGCTGAACGATACAATCAGCTCGCAAACGCCTTATTTCTGGAGTGCTGCTCACTGTATCAGTACCCAAACTGTTGCGAATAGTCTCAATACATACTGGTTTTATGAGGCGGACGGTTGTAGTAATAGCTCTAAGCTAAATCCTAACTATTACCAACTGGCTGGTGGTGCCACACTTTTGCACGCCAACCTCAATACCGATACATTATTGCTTCGACTCAACAATAAGCCCATGGCAGGCGGCTGGTTTGCCGGTTGGGACGCTACGCTATTTTCTAGCGGCGACATGATCGGCATTCATCATCCCATCGGAGATCACAAAAAAGTAAGTACAGGGAAAGGCGAGGGACGTTCCTGTGTTGCTTATACCTTTAGCGGTACTTCCATATGGACTAGTGACCTGTCTCTGACAAGCTGGACAGAGGGTTCCGACGAAGGGGGTAGCAGCGGATCAGGATTGTTTACTTTATCGAACGGCAATTATTATTTGCGAGGTGGCCTCACAGGGGGAAATGCTTCTTGTTCGAGTTCGGGGAAACCCGTTGAGCAAAGCAACGCCAGTTGTTATTCCAGCTTAAATCTGGTTTTCTACGAAATCGAACAGTATTTAGCACTGGCTCCCCCGCCACCGCCCGGCCCAACTCGGCAATACACCGGGCAATGGATTTCAGATTGGGTCACAAACCCGGAAAACTCCTGGGGGCTGACTGTTCTGATGAATTTTTCGTCAAATGCCAGATATCTTTTTGTCCCTTGGTACACCTACGACAGTAACGGCAAAGCGTCTTGGTATCTTTTCCAAGGCAACGGAGATGAGGAAGATGGAAAATGGACGGCCAACGATACATTTACAACGAATGTTTATCGCTATACGGGACCGAATTGGGGATATTTTGATTACACCACCAATACAGTCCATGATAACAAAGTGGGTACGGCCACGTTGACATTTACATCGGCAACAGCAGCAACGTTTACCTACAATGTCGAAAACTCAAGCCGCACCGTCAACCTCAGCAAATGGGACGGTGATTACGGCATGGGGCAATATTCCGGGCAATGGGCAAACAATGATGAATACGGCTGGGGCTTGACTGTACTTCAGTCATTCTCCAACCCCAACTACATTTTTGTCCCTTGGTACACTTATGATGCTAACGGCAAGGCATCGTGGTATATCTTCCAAGGCGAAGGGACGCAGATAGATGCGAACACCTATCAGCTTTCACCGGATCTGACAAGCTCAACGTATCCCAACAATGTTTGCCTCTACAGTGGGCCGAAATGGGGTGCTCTACCTTACGACAACAGCCAAACGGAAGATGATTCTACTTGCGCCAGAGTAGGAACTGCCACGCTGACGTTTACATCGTCAACAACGGCGAGTTTCAGCTATAGCGTTGATGGGGTAAGCCGCGCCATACCCCTTGTCAAACTTCAATAAATCTGAGCTTTTCAAAAATGAACTCCATAAAATTGAGAGGAGAAGTCATGTTAACAGCAAAGAATTTCGCAACGGCTTTTGCAACATTCATTTTGTCGCTGGGTTTGTTGTCGATCAGCCCCGCAGTACGGGCGACAAGTACTGCCGATACTATCGATGTGGGCGACAGTACGACTGCCGCCGGCATAAACTGGACATACGATTACGACAGCGTAACCGGATTTGGTGAATTCACGATCACGGGAGATGTGACCATTACCGGCAGCACAACGACAAACCAGATATTGGTGGCACCCGGAACTGTGGCCAACATCACGCTTTCCAATGCTAGTGTTGACTTGCAAAATACGCCGGTAGTGGGACTTTCTGGCCTTTCTGCCTTTTATATAGATAGCTACGGTGGTGGCGCCGTGGTGAATCTGACGATTGACGGCGCCAATAAGCTGACAAGCTCAGCATATTCAGGCATCCAAGTTCTGGAAGGCTCAGCGTTGACGATTAACGGCACGGACGCAGATGTCCTGACGGTTATTGGTGGTAGCGCCGGTATCGGCGGCAGTGGCTCTATGGGGGATGTCACCATTAACGGCGGCACGATCAGCGCTACGGGTGGCGCCTACGGTGCGGGTATCGGCGGCGGTTGCTTCAGCGCGTGGGGAGGCGCTGGCCCGCTTGTTCCTTTTTACGCCACTATTGCTATCACCGGCGGGCATGTGACGGCAACAGGAGGACAAGAAGGCGCTGGTATTGGAGGCAAAGACTGTGTGGTCAAGATTAGCGGCGGTGCGGTGGATGCCTATGGTGGCCAATACGGTGCTGGCATTGGTGGTGATGGTCGGGCTGGCGATCTTACTGCCGCTGGTCTTGGAAGCGCAGGAGGTACAATCATCATCACCGGCGGTACTGTCAACGCCACGGGGGGGAAGTACGGCGCGGGGATCGGCGGTGGCGGCGGTGGTGGAACGATGGGTAGCAGCGGCAATGGCGGAATAGGCGGCGCAGGTGGCGATATTTCCATCAGCGGCAATGCTCAAGTAACCGCCACTGCCGGCGAATCTGCTGCCGGCATCGGCGGCGGCGCGGGAACGGGAGCTTCCGCCAATTTGGTTTCTAGCAGAGGCGGTGTGGGCGGCGCGGGAGGCAATATTATTATTAGCGATAGCGCTGTCGTCAGCGCTTCGGGTAATGGTTTGGGTGCCGGTATCGGCGGTGGTGGCGGAACTCCAGGAAACACTCCTTTCAGCATCGGCGCTACGGGTGGCGCTGCCGGCAACATTTTGATTTACGGCGAAAGCACCCAAGTGACCGCAAAAAAAGGCTCTTCTACCTTGGCGAAGGACATCGGCGCGGGGGCGGGTAATTCGGCAATGGGTAGCACTGGTAATGTGTTCGTGGCGTTGACAGCAGCCAATCTGACACTTTCTTTGCCTCCAGCAACAATGGCGAATAGCGTTTTATTTACAGCCGATCCGGCGTCCGTTGCCGGCATCGTCAAGGCAACATTGCCCGCACCGTTCAATGCAGCGCCATTTGGCGCGGGAACGATAGACCTGTTGACCGGCCTCGATACAACTGGAAAACCCATGTCAGTGATTACGACGTTTACGACGCAAGCCACATCTTTTTCGCTGGCTGGTTTTAGCAACAGTCCCATTACGAAAACAGGAACGGCGCTCATGCAATCTGGCGCATCGGTGAATTTTCTTGCAGGTGCCGACATCGTTATTGATCTTGCAGAAATTACTCTTGCCGCGCCTGCCCTCGGCGCAGCGCCGGATACTCTTGCTGCTGCGATAGGCGATTTCACTGTCAGCATCGTCACTTGGACGCCCGCCGATCCTGCTTTCAGATTCGGCACGTACACCGCCTCGGTGACGCTCACGCCGAACAGCGGCCACACGTTCGCGGGCGGATTGACGATTGCGAACATCAACGGAAAGAGCGCCACGGTAACGGACAACGGCAACGGAACGGTTACGCTGTCGTATCAGTTTGTGTTGAAGCAGACCAATACGACTATTCCTGCATTGAACCCGGCCATGCTGGCGCTGCTGGCGCTCGCGTTGATGATGGCGGCGGGGGCAATGACGCGGATGCGGTGGCGTGTATAACGGCGCACCGCACCTGCACAAACCCCTCTCCCCTTGTGGGAGAGGGGCAAGGGGAGAGGGGTATGCCGGAAACAGCGTTGCTCTCACTCGCCTTGCAACTTATGCGTGATGGATTCTGATTCCTGATTCCTGATCCCCGTCCCCCTTGATCCCTGAATTAGGGTACAATGCGTTTCCAGCGCAGCCGCTGGATTTTTTTCGCGCCTGCTTCGTGGGCCATGCGCCCGGTGTTGCAACTCTTTGTGATGGACTGATGACGATGCTCCGCGATCTGACAACGCCACGAATCCGAAAGAATGTTGTTTTCCGTAACTGCGCCGCGCGGAGACATTCTGTTTTATGAAATCCCCCGTTGGGGGATTTTTTTTAACTTCAATTCTGAACACGACCCAACCCTTGAAAAACTGCACGATATGAAACCGAGCGAAACTGAACGATGGACACAATCCGCCCTTTCGATTCCGACTCTACCCTTGCCATTTCCACAGGAGGCCACGCCATGATGCAATCTTCGCCCGCTCCGAACACGTTACGCGCTCTGATCGAACCGCTCATTCACAAACACGGCGGCTGGGTCAATGCGCACGCTCACGCCGATCGCGCTTTCACGCTCGATGCGCACATGCTGGAAATTTATTGTACGCAAACGCTGGAACGAAAATGGGATGCCGTTGATACGATGAAGCGCAATTCGTCCGTTGACGATTATTACCGCCGCTTCTGTCAAACCATCGAACTGATGATTACGCAAGGCGTCACCGCGATGTGTTCCTTCGTTGACATTGATCCGGCCGCCGGCGACCGCGCCATTCACGGCGCGTTGCGCGCCCGCGAGCTATACCGTGACGACATCACCGTGCTTTACGCCAATCAAACGCTCAAGGGCGTGATTGATCCCGACGCGCGCGCCTGGTTCGATCGCGGCGCCGAAATGGTGGACATCATCGGCGCGTTGCCCAAGCGCGACGAGCGTGATTTCGGGCGCGGCGCCGAAGCGTTCGACATCGTGCTCGGAACGGCCAAGGCGATGAACAAAATGGTGCATGCGCACGTCGATCAATTCAACGATTCGCACGAATACGAAACCGAACAGTTGTGCAACAAAACAGTCGAGCACGGCATGCAAGGTCGCGTCGTCGCCATTCACGGCATTTCGATCGCCGCGCACGCCAAACAATACCGCTTGCGGCTCTATGAAAAAATGCGCGACTCCGGCGTGATGACCATCGCTTGCCCGATGGCGTGGATCGACACACCGCGTTCGGAATTTGTCGGACCGGCGCACAACGCTTTGACGCCGATCGACGAATTGATTCCGGCCGGCGTCACTGTCGCCATCGGCACCGACAACATCAGCGATGCGATGGTGCCTTTCTGCGAAGGCGAAATGTGGCGCGAGTTGTCGCTCTTGGCGGCAGGTTGCCGCTACACCGATTTCGACGAACTCGTGCGCATCGCTACCGACAACGGCCGCCGCGCGTTGGGTTTGCCGCTACTAAGTGTGGCGGATGACGGCGAACAAAAAATTGCGGCTGTATCATGATTGCGTTTTACGATCCGT
>JAITBX010000011.1 GCA_031283405.1 Burkholderiales bacterium
TTCCCGTAAAAATCCTATGATCTGTTCTTCCGAAAACCTCTTCTTCATTTCCAATCTCCTTTGTCTTTGGGATTGGACTCTAATTCCAGCCGCTACTCAATTCCGGGGGGACGTCGGCGGTTAACACCAATTTTAAGCGCTTTGGCGTGAAGCCGATTGCTCGAAGCAGGACTATTTTCTTCCCGTAGGGCTTCCAGTGCCGACTTGGGCAGTGGTAAAAAGATGACATTAGTCGTTTTACCGCTCTCTGGCGCGGAACGCCAAACAATAACCGGCTCAGCCTTGGTTGATATTATCGGCGTGCCCTCAACGCGTAACACACCGGAAGATTTGTTGTCTGCCTGCTGTGCCCATGCGGGCGATGAAAGAATCGAAGAAAGAATCAATCCGCCGGCAAGCAAAAGCGCAAAGGCGGGCTTTCTTAAAACCTGTTTTGCAGCGGCAGATAGATAGATAGATAGATAGAGCTGCGTGCGGCGAAGGGGGGCTCATGAAAATCTCCTCTGAAAAGGTGAGACTAAAATGATTTGTCGGGGCAGCCGTTCTTCACGGTTGTCGGAATATGAAAAAGTAATCTGCCATGAGAAGCATATTCTTTTAAGCTACCTTGTCAATATTTTTGACGTCATTTAACGGATATTTAACATTTTAAGACTCCGTCAATGCGTCATTACCTCTGCGCCACAGGCAGGTGTGACGATAGCGCCATTAACGAAACATTGATCTGTTGGGGTTTGCTTCCCGCCACGCTTCGTTCGTGGCTAAAGGATTATATACGCTATGCGCTTATCCCTCTTCCGCAAGGGGAGAGGAGCTTTGTGCAGATACGGTACGCCATTCCCTTATGATACACGGGCGATCGAGGGCGGTCGCCCTTACATTCTGATTCCATTCCTCTCCTGGGGTGGCGCATAGAGACAAGGTCTGCCTTGTCTCTACAAACCCCCGCCCCTTCGGGGCGACTCCTTTCAAAAGGGATGTCTTGCCGAAATGGTTTCCTAGTACCCGCCTCTGCGACACCTATCGATGCGTCTCCATCAATTTTTTGCGCCGCCAGCGAATGGTCATCCAGATGCCGAGCAGTACGAACGGGATGGTAGCGCCAACGGCGAGATCGACATTGAACGGCACGCCCAATGTCGCCAGCGCTTTGTAGCCGTAGCCGAGCAGACTGGTCAGGTAGTAACCGAGGATGACGATCGACAAGCCCTCGACCATTTCCTGCAAGCGCAGTTGCAGTTTGACGCGCTTGTCCATCGACGCCAGAAGCGTGCCATTCTGTTCCGCCAGCGCCACATCGACGGTGGTGCGCAGCAGTGTGGCGGCGCGGCCGACCCGCCGCGACAAATGTTCCAACCGCTCGCGCGCCGATTCGATGGTACGCATGGCGGGCGCAAAACGACGCTCCAGAAATTCGTGAATGATAGGCATGCCTTCGATTCGCGTTTCGCGCAATTCTTCCAGACGATGTTCGACGAGCGCGTGGTAAGCGCGGCCGGCGGAGAAACGATACGCGGACGACGCCGAAATGTGTTCGGTCTCGCCGGCCAATCGCATCAGTTCTTGCAAATTTTGTTTGTCGTGTTCGTGATCGGTGTCCTGCGCCAGCGACGCGGTGAGGCTGCTCAGATGTTGTTCCATCCGGCTCATTTCCTGAGTCAGCAAACGCATGCGCGGGAAATCGAGAATCGCCATCGCCCGATAGGTTTCGATGTTGAACAAACGTTGCACCAAGCGCCCCGGCTGATGGCCGGTCATTCGATGGTCATGCACGAGGATGCGCGAGAAGCCGTCTTGGCTCGCCAGAAAATCGCTGAACACGCTGGCGCCGCCGTTCGACACGTTGGCGCCGACCAGATGTATCGTGCCGAAAAGTTCTTGCAACTGTTCGAGAGAACGCAGCGGCGCGGTTGTCGGTTCAAAAGCCAATCGGGTGGCGACGAGCAGATTGCCGGGGATGTCGCCCAGCCACGCAGCCGGAAGCAACGCATCGAAGGCGTCGGAAAAAGGTTCGTCGAATGCGCCCGCCAGAAAAAAGGTGTAAGTCGAAAATTCCTGATGCCGCTCCCATTTCAGCGACAGCGTTTCGTTGCAACGCGCGGAAAATTGTGCGGCATCGGCGGATGACGGCGCGACGATGCCGAAATGTTGACACAGGCGCGTTACGTGTTCGTGCGTTTGTCCGGCCTGCGACGGTTCCGTCATCATGACTAGGTGCATCGCGCGCAACGGCGATTGAACATCTTCGTAAGGGCGCGCGTGAAACTCGCGGTCGAGCGCGTCCCGCGACGGATAAATAGCCATGCCCCACAAAGGCGATGAGGGGCGAGCGTTCGGTTCGTTCATGATCGTTATGGTTAAAAAGTCCGACGATCATTGTGGCACAGAAATGTGACAGGCTGATGACAAATCGTCAGTGGCGCCGATTTATTTTCGTGGCTTGCGCGGCCACATGGCAGCCAGCGCATCGTAAATCGCATTCGGCAACACGCGCAACAGTTTGCCGGCAAGCATCATCGGCCAGGGGAAAACATAGCGGCGTTTCTTTTGCGCGATGGCGCGCATCATCAACTCAGCAGCTTTGGGCGCGGAGATCAGAAACGGCATCGGATACGGATTGTTCGCGGTCATCACCGTGGCGATGAAACCGGGGCACAGGGTAACGACGGCAACGCCGCTGCCGCGCAGTTCGACGCGCAGGCTTTCGAGATACGAAATGGCGGCGGCTTTCGAGGCAGAGTAAGCGCCGGAACCGGGCAGGCCGCGAAAACCGGCAACGCTGGCGACGCCCACCAGTGTGCCGCGACGCGCTTCACGCATCGCGTCGATGAACGGATGAAACGTGTTGACGATGCCCATCACGTTGGTGTTAAACACTTCCCGAAAGACCGGCAGATCGGCTTCGCCTTCGCCGCCGGTAATCGTGCCGTGCGAAATGCCGGCATTGGCAATCACGATGTCGGGAGCGCCAACAGTAGCGAGAAAATTTTCAGCGGCGCGTTGCAACGCTTGCGCCTCGGTGACATCGCCTTCGTAGAGGTAAATGGATGAAGGCGACACAGCAAGCGACGACGCCATCAACGTCTCCCGCAAAGCGCACAACCGATCGTATCGGCGCGCGAAGAGGCCGAGGGTGGCGCCATTTTGGGCGTATTGATGTGCAAGCGCCTCCCCCAATCCGGAAGAGGCGCCTGTGATGAAGATGTTCATGCGACAAAAAGGTTTATTTCTTTTTGGCGTCCTTGCGAGCGATGGCGATCACCTCATCGACGACGCCAAGCCCCTTCCCTATGGCCTCTTCGACATTAACGGCGTAGCGGCCATCGACGTAAAAACTTGGCACCGATTGCACTTTGTAGTTTTTAGCTTTCTCATCGGACTGCATGACTTTGCTGTTGATGGCAAACGAGCCATACACGCCTTCCAGCTTCTGGCGATCAACACCTTTCTTCTCAGCCCAATCGAGGAAAATTTTTTCCTCGGTCAGATTGATCCGTTCTATTTTATCAGTAACCGGGTTGAGTTCTCCCCTATGAATAGCATTGAAAACCATCGGCGACATCCTGCTCTCTTCGCCGATTGCTTCGAGCGCGTAGTAGGCGCGCGACATGTTGCTCCATTGTGTGCGTCCCCAGTTCACCGGAATTTTGTGAAAGACGACATCGCTCGGCAGCGTTTTTTTCCATTCTTCAACTTTCGGATTGAAGTCGGCGCAATGAGGGCACAGATAAGAAAAGAACTCGATCACTTCGATCTTACCTTTGGACGCTTCCGTCGTCTGCGGCGCGATCTGGGTGTATTCCTTGCCTTCGGTCGCGGCAGCCCAAGCGCTTGACGGCAATGAAAGAGCCGCCCACGCAAAAACACTCAGCAACGCCGCCGGCCATGCGCCACGCGAAAAGAACGGAGAAACGATTTTCATGAAAACTCCTCAAACTAGAATGAATGCTTTGATGCGGCGCTTGCGCATTCAACCACACAAGCGCTCTCGATAAAAAATGGTGCGGAGAAATTTTTCTCTCGTGATTCGCTACGCTTCATGACGGCGTTTATCATAGCAAAATCTTCAGTCGTTATGGGCGATGGTTACGCAAATTTGCAAAGGTGCTTCGATGAACGGTCATGCGCCGGCGTTATTGCCGAACGACGGCAACGTCGAATTTGCGTTGCGCCAGTTCCGCTCTCATTCGCCCCGTTTGTTCGGCGTTGTCGTAGGGGCCGACGCGCACCCGATAAAAAGTGCCGCGTCCGGGCGATTCGCCTTTTTGAATGGTAGCTTCCCAGCCGAGCATCGCCAGTTCGGCTTTGCGGGCGTCGGCTTCTTCCTGGCGCGAGAATGAACCGACTTGCAACCAGTAAATTTCCTTGGGTTTGGCCGTTGCCGATGTCGGCGCTGTTGCGTTTGTTGTTGCCGTCGTTGCAGATGAAGGCGGGCGCGCGTTTGCAGATTCCGGAATGGAAGCGACAGC
>JAITBX010000013.1 GCA_031283405.1 Burkholderiales bacterium
ATGTTCGGCGTCGCCGGTTTGCAAACGTTCGCGTACCAGCGCCATTTCGTCTTCGTAACTTGCCGCGTTCAACACGCCGCGCATCAACTGAAAACGCTGAAAGAGCAGGTAGGTGTTGAGCGTGTCGCACTCGCAGTAGTTGCGAACTTCGACGATTCGTCCTTCGGCGATAGCGCGGCCGACATCGCCGCCGTCCATCAAGAGCTTGCCGGGGAAGCCGCACAAGCGCGCCATCGCGTCGAGGCCGGCGTTGGCGCGCGGCTGATACAGCGCCAACACATCCATCAAGTCGATGTGCCGCGTGTGATAGCGGCCGAGGTAATTGTTGTATCTGAAATCGCGGTCGTCGTCGCCCCATTCCCAGTAACGCGCCGCCGTGACGCCGTGCAGCATCGCCCGATAATGCAGCACCGGCAAATCGAAGCCGCCGCCGTTCCATGAAACGAGTTGCGGCACGAAGCGCTCGATGCCTTCAAAAAAGCGGCGAATCAAAATATCTTCGCCGTCCTCCGGCTGGCCGAGCGACCAAAGCTGCAAACCCTTGTCGTTGCGCAACACGCAGGCAATCGCTACGACTTTCTGAAAATAAAGATGCGCAAAATCACTGCCGGTGGCAGCGCGGCGTTGCTGCCCGTACCAGTCAAGCACATCTTTATCGGAAAGCTCAACCGGCAAACGGTGAACGCGGCGCATTCCGGCAACGTCGGGAATGGTTTCAATGTCAAAGACGAGGATAGGAGTCATTGCGCAGAATGATAAGAACTAGAATTATCAAAAAGCTATTATCGAAGCGCCGCTTTGACCTTCTGGCCGTGTGTCAATTTTTCTTCCGGCAGATAGAGGCCTTTGATGCCGGCGGGCGGTTCGCTGAGTCGCGGCATGCCATCACCGGTGGTCGCATTCGCGGCGGCGATCAGCCCCACCACTTCGCCGCTTTCGCGCACGCCCCAAGCCGCAATCCGAAGAACGAGGTCTTCGCCGCGCGCGCCCTTGCAGCAATAAAACCAGCCGGAACAAGCGCTGATGCTCTGAATTTTCATAAAAATCTCCTTACGACAAACCGGTTTGTCTTATGATACGCTGTAAGAGCCTGTTTGGCATCTTTTCGCCATTTTAAAGAAAGAAGTTTCGTCATGTCGCATTCTCTCGAAAAAATCATGGCCTCTGCCCGGCAGGTTTCGCGCGCCTATCGCATCGAGCAGGGGCGGAATTTCCGGCTGAAACAGATTTCGCCCGGCGACACCGGCGGCGGCGTCAAAAACGTCGTCGATATCCAGTGGCAAGCGAAAACGTTTCTCGAATTCGCCAACGCCCGCTTGACGGAGTTGCAGGAAAAACTGTATGCGCAGAAGCACTGGTCGCTGTTGATCGTTTTGCAGGCGATGGATGCGGCGGGCAAAGACGGCACCATCAAGCATGTGATGTCCGGCATCAATCCGCAAGGCTGCGAAGTCACCTCTTTCAAAGTGCCTTCGGGCGCCGAACTGACGCACACATTTTTGTGGCGGTGCGCGCAGCGCGTCCCCGGTTCGGGAATGATCGGCATTTTCAACCGCTCGCATTACGAAGACGTTCTGGCGCCGCGCATTCATCCCGAGTTTTTGCAGGCGCACAATCTGCCGCCGCCGCTGGTGACAAAAAATATCTGGCAGGAACGCTACGAAGACATCAATGCGTTTGAGCAACATCTGGCGCGCAACGGCGTGCTCATTCTCAAGTTTTATCTGCATGTGTCGAAGGAAGAACAAAAGAGGCGGCTTCTGGAACGCATCAACGAAAAAAATAAAAACTGGAAATTTTCCGAGGCTGATCTTCGGGAACGCGCGCTTTGGGATCGCTACATGGAAGCCTACGAAGAAGCCATTCGGGCGACGGCCAAGCCGTGGGCGCCGTGGTATGTTGTTCCCGCCGACAACAAATGGTTTACCCGCGCCATCGTCGCCGTGACGGTCATCGACGCGCTGGAAGCGCTTTATCTCAAACGCCCCAAAGTCTCCGGAGAAATCAAGAAAGCGCTTCTTGCGGCGAGGCGGTCGCTCAAAGATGAGGGGTGAAGCAGGGCGAGATAAAAACAAAGCAGCGAAGCCATCCAAAAAACAGTATCATTGATTTTGCGTTGACCGATCACCATGCGTCTTTCCGTCGCCACCTATAATATTCACAAAGGCCAGTTGCGCAACTGGCAACTGCGTCGCCGCTCCAAAATGCCGGAGTTGAGCGACCACTTGCGCGCGCTCGACGCCGACATTGTTTTTTTGCAGTAAGTGTGCGGCACGCCGTCCGCAGCATCACATATGCGCAGCAGCCCTCTGCCGCAACATGAATTTCTTGCCGACGCTTACTGGTTCACCGCTTACGGCAAAAATGTCGAAGCCTCGTGCGGACATCACGGCAACGCGCTGTTGTCGCGTTACCCGATCATTTATCAGGAGAATGAGGACATCTCGGCGCACTGGCTCGAAGGGCGCGGCCTTTTGCATTGCGTTCTCAACGCCGGCAAAACGATGCCGCGCCTGCATTGCCTCAATGTTCACCTCGGCCTTTTTGAACGGTGGCGCAAGCGGCAACTGGCGGCGATGGTGGCGCGCGTCGAAGCGCTGATTCCGCCGAATGAACCCTTGTTGATCGCCGGCGATTTCAACGATTGGCATCGCAAAGGCCATCGTTACCTCTGCGACGCCTTGCGCGCCACCGACGTTTTCACGACGGTGCGAGGAGCGCCGGCGCGAACGTTCCCCTCCTTTCTGCCGTTTCTGCCGCTGGATCGCATTTATGTGCGCGGCCTTGATGTTCGTGACGCTCGCGTTCATTACACGCAACGGAAGTTGCGCGCCTCGGATCACGCCGCGTTGTCGGCGGAGCTGGAAGTTCTGCCGCGGCCATCGCACCCTTTGCCGGAGCGCTGACATGCAAAATCCCGCGACAGGCCATGCGGTTCGTTTATTGCGCAGCGGCGGTGATTTTTTTCCGGCGCTGATCGACGCTTGCGATGCTGCCCGTCACGAAATCTGGCTCGAAACCTACATCTTCGCTGACGATGCCAGCGGTCGCGCCGTCGCCGACGCCTTGATTCGCTCTGTGCGGCGCGGCGTCGATGTGCGCGTGCTGATCGACGGCTGGGGCGCGCGGCTTTATTTGTCCAAAGCGCTCGAACAACGATTGAACGACGCCGGTGTGGATTTACTGCTTTACCGCCCTGAACTTGAAAGCCAACCGTTTCGTTTTCGTCGCTTGCGCCGTTTGCATCGCAAACTTTGCCACATCGACGGCAAAGTTGCGTTCATCGGCGGCATCAACATCATCGACGACATGAATGCGCCCGGACACACTCCTCCGCGCATCGACTTTGCCGTGCGCGTTGAAGGGCCGATGCTGGCGCAGATCACGCAGACCATGCGCCGCGTTCGCGCGCTGGCGGAATTGTCCCAACTGCAAGACATCACACCCGACGACGAAAAGCATCCTGCCGTCACCGCGCCTGTCGGAACGATGCGGGCGAAGCTGGTCGTCCGTGATAATCTCAATCATCGTCATGCTATCGAGCGCGCTTATCTGACGGCGCTGGGACACGCGCGTCACGAAGCGATCATCGCTTGCGCGTATTTTTTTCCAGGCTGGCGTTTTCAGAAAGCGCTGATCGCGGCCGCGCAGCGCGGCGTCAAAGTCACGCTGTTGTTGCAAGGCCGCGTCGAATACAAATTGATGCACTACGCGGTACGCACGCTTTACGAAAGGCTCCTCAACGCCGGCATCGAAATTCAGGAATATCACCGCTCGTTTCTGCACGCCAAAGTGGCCGTGATCGACGACGACTTTGCCACCATCGGCTCATCGAACATCGACCCCTATTCTTTTCTGATGGCGCGCGAGGCCAACGTGGTCGTCAACGATCAGGGCTTCACCGAACAACTGCGCGGCGCGTTGCGCGAATTGATAAAAGACGGTGCGCGGCCAGTGCTGGCGGCGCAGTGGCAACAGCGCACATTGAAAACGCGATTGCTGTCAACGCTGTCTCACATCACCTTCCGGCTCATCATGGCCATCACCGGTGCCGACCCCGAAAATGGTTGGTTCCCAATGTCGCGCGAAGCGAAAGAAGTACGCGAACAGAGAGCGTAAAGTATCAATTGTTTGCATTGTTTAAAATCCATTTTAACCCTTGTGCGAGAAACCCTGCCATGAGAAAAATACTTGTTGCTTTTACGTTCGTTCTTGGTCTTGGCTTCATGGGATCGGCGCCAGCGCAATCTGTGACAATTTCCGAGAAAGACGCTACGACCTTTAATGCAACTCGCACTGCTGCCGAGAAGGGCGACGCAACGGCTCAATACAATCTCGGCGTTATGTACGAATGCGGGCAAGTTGTTGAACGAGACGATGTGCAAGCCATAATCTGGTACCGCAAAGCTGCCGATCAGGGCCACGCTGACGCGCAATTCAGCTTGTGCAAGATGTACGCAAACGGTTTGGGCGTGACGCGAGATGATGCACAATCTTTCGCTTGGTGTCGCAAAGCTGCCGAGCAGGGGAACGCCATTGCCCAAAACAATCTCGGCACCTCGTATGCGACAGGCAGTGGCGTGCCGAAAGATGAAGAGCAAGCTGTTATCTGGTATCGCAAATCCGCTGGTCAAGGTTTCGATGTCGCCCAATTCAGCCTTGCCGGAATGTATTTGAGCGGGCGAGGCGTTGCGCGAGACGATGCGCAAGCCGTTGTCTGGCTCCGCAAATCCGCTGACCAGGGATTCGCTGAAGCTCAATACGTTCTTGGTGGGATGTATGCGAAGGGGCAAGGTGTTGCGAAAGATGATACCCAAGCTGCTGCCTGGCTCCGCAAGGCCGCCAAGCAGGGGGATGCTCATGCTCAAAACACTCGCGGTGTGATGTACAAAAATGGGGAGGGCGTTGCACAAGATGAAGCGCAAGCTATTGACTGGTATCGCAAAGCTGCCGATCAGGGATACGCTCCCGCTCAATACAATCTCGGCAAGATGTATGTGGCGGGTCAAGGTGTTGCGAAAGACTATGTTCAAGCCGTTGTCTGGTTCCGCAAGGCTGCGGCGCAGGGTTTCGTTCCCGCTCAGGATGAACTGCGCAAGATGGGGAAATAATCTTGCGTTATGGCTTTACCTTCTTTCTATCTTTGCCTTTCCTGTGGGCAGAGCACCCGAAAGTGCGACGGAATAAGTGGTTTTGCTAGCGATTGTTCGATTGTTTTCATATAAAAATGTTCGATCGTTATTGACGTTTCGCACATTTTTTTGTCTAAACAAGTTGCTGAGGAGGCACTTCCAATGATGGTTACATCAACCGATTTCAAAATGAATTTGGGGCGCTATCTTGATTTGGCCGCGCATGAGGAGATCGTCATCACCAAAAACGGGCGACGTATTGCCCGACTGGTTGCGGACAAGGAAGATTTGACGGCGGTGGCGCGATCGCTGTTCGGCATCATCGCGCCCGATGGCGCGAGCGGCGAAGCCGTTAAAGAAGAAAGAATGCGTGACGCTGACGGTCAACTGGCCGATCGACAGCAGCTACACTCAATTTTTACCGCTGGACGGCGCCGACGTCCCCCCGGAATTGAGTAGCGGCTGGAATTAGAGTCCAATCCCAAAGACAAAGGAGATTGGAAATGAAGAAGAGGTTTTCGGAAGAACAGATCATAGGATTTTTACGGGAA
>JAITBX010000033.1 GCA_031283405.1 Burkholderiales bacterium
CTTGTTGACGCCCAGCAGTTTTTCACCGGCGTCCTTGATAAAACTAAAGAATCCCATGATGTGCTCCTTTCATAAAAACAACTCATATTTTATTACGGATATCGGCATACAACGCTTCATCCAAGCCGCAAAAAGAAAAAAGCGGTCGGATTTTACATTGTTGACACGATTGCGGACAAAGAAGCAACAGGCGCTTTGCGCGGCACGCTTCCAACCGCCGCAAAAAATCGTTACGGCATCAAATAATCAGATTAGGGAGCCGCGCCCGCAGAAAACGGTGAAAATGCGCCATTCCGCTTTCCATCGGACGCTGATAGGGCCCCACTTCATTACGCCCTGCCCTGCGCAACGCTTCGCGTCCCAACTCCATGCGCTCAATGATTTCCTGATCTTCGAGCGCCGTTTCGAGATACGCTTTTTGACTGATCTCGGCGAAATCGGGAACGGCGCCCAGCGCCGCGCGTGAATAGTAAAACTCGACGGCGTTGCGATAGCGCCGCACCCCGCTCGGCCATACGGTGGACACCACCAGCATTTCGGGATAACACTCGACCATGATGTTGGGAAAATAGGTGAACCACACCGCGCCGTAATGCGGCACTCCGCCTTGAAGGCGGGTTTTCACGGCGCGGGCATATGCTTCGTATGCGGGAGAGCCGAACTTCCCCAACTCACGAAAAACGCCGATCAGTTGCGCCGAACACCATTCGCCGAAACGCCATTCGAGCGCGTCGCAATCGACGAAATGACTCAACCCGGGATGAAACGGCCGCACATGATAATCTTCGAGATACACCTCGATGAACGTTTTCCAGTTGCCTTCGTATTCATCGACATGCGTGTCGTGATAAACATAATCGCTGAAATCGATATGAGACTCCACCGCCAGCGGGCGCAAATCCTCGGCAATCGCGCGGCCATTGTCTTCAAACAACAACCCCTGCCAATCGGTAAGCGGCGTTTCCGGCAAATGCAAACACGGCTTCTCCTCGAAATGCGGCGCGCCTTTGAGCTTGCCCTGCGAATCATAATTCCAATGGTGCAACGGGCACAACGTGCTGCGCGCATTGCCGCGCCCTTTGAGCATGATGGCTTGACGGTGTCGGCAAACATTGGAAAACATCTGCACGCCGTTTTCATTGCGCTTCAGATAATGAGCGCCCAGCGTCGATTCAAGCACATGATAATCGTGCAGATTCGGCGTCATCAACGCATGCCCCAGATAACGCGGGCCTTTGGTAAAAAGCCGCGCCAATTCCGCTTGATACAGCGCTTCGTCGAAATACGACGAGATCGGCAGTTGCGATGTTTCTTCTTGCGAAGATTCCGGCGATACGGATTTCAACAAACTTTCAGGCATCTTTATCCTCTGAAACCATTTAGATCAAGATGTCTTGCCACTTGTGCGTTGCCGATTCAATCATCGGCGCAACGCAATGGGTGGGCAAGCCATGAATACATATCCGTTCGCCCTGAGCTTGTCGAAGGACGAACGACAAATACGTAAGTAACTATTGTCTCCCTCCTTTTCCGGCAACGCAAGAGACGAAACGCCGCCCCTCTCTCCTTGCGAGAGAGGGGAAAATATGCACGGGTTTAAATCAAAAACCTTCTATCGCCGCTTGCGTCGCCACGTCACCGCCCCCGCCATCATCAACGCAAGCGCCAGCAGCGCCAGCATGGCCGGGCTCAATGTAGGAATCGTCGTATTGGTCTGCTTCAACACAAACTGATACGACAGCGTAACCGTTCCGTTGCCGTTGTCCGTTATCGTGGCGCTCTTTCCGTTGATGTTCGCAATCGTCAATCCGCCCGCGAACGTGTAGCCGCCGTTCGGCGTAAGCGTCACCGAAGCCGTGTACGTTCCGAATTTGAAGGCAGGATCGGCGGGCGACCAAGTAACGGCGCTGACAGTGAAATCACCTATTGCAGCAGCAAGAGTATCCGGCGTCGCGCCGAGAGCAGGCGCGGTGACACTGATCTCCGCGAGGTCGATGATAATATCGGAGTTCGCAATAAAATTCACCGATGTGCCGGAGAGCATGATCTTCGTTCCCGTGTCCGTAACGGGAGTAAAACCGGCCAATGAAAATGTGGTCGTTTGCGTCGTGAACGTTGTAATCATCGAGAGGGTTCTCTCTGTCGCCGCATCATGGCCGAGGCCGCCGGTCAGCACGTCGATCGTTCCCGTGCCGAATGGCGCTGCATTCAACGGCGCGGGCAGCGTCGCTGTGACAACGCCCGCAGCGGATGCCGGATCGGCTGTGAACAAAACAGCGTTCGCCTGAGACGAAGAAAGCGTCAGATTCGCAGGTGTCAGAGCCACGAATACATTGCCGGGGTCGCCCAGCGTCGAAATGCCCACTCCCGCGCCGATGTCCACCGCCGAAGTATAAGACCCCTTCTGCGCAGTCACTTGAGTGCTTTCGCCGTAAATCAAAATATTGCCTGCGCCGCCGCCCGTCGCGCCGCCCCATCCGCCTCCTCCTGCGATGCCGCCGCCGCCGCCGATGCCCGCTCCATAGGTATTGCCCGAAGCGCTGACGATGGCGCTATCGCTGATCACGATGTTGCCGCCTGCGCCGCCTACACCGAAGCCGATGATGCTGAGAGCCGCGCCCTGCCCCGCGCCGCCGCCGATGCCGGCAGCCGATTCTCCGGCAGTCGCGGTTACTTGAGCGCTGCCGCTGATGGCAATATCGCCGCCCGCGCCGCCTGTTCCGCCGTTGTAATTCGTGCCGACGCCACCACCATGGAGGTTGGTTCTACCATTTTCGAAATATCTGTACCATTTTCTATCATGCTACACTCTCGTTACGTCACCACTGTAT
>JAITBX010000084.1 GCA_031283405.1 Burkholderiales bacterium
TAGGGGCGACCGTCCCCGGTTGCCCGCGCCTTCGTCATTCTGTGCGAAGCGAAGCGGGGTCGCAGAATTCAGAAAAAAGCGGCCTAGATTCTGCGACTTCGCGCAGAATGACGGCAAGAGAAGGTGTTGCCGGGCTCTTGTTCCTTGCTTGCGCCGGAATGGCTTCGTAGGGGCGGCATCCTGCCGCCCTCTTGACAAAACCATGCCGCGCGGTTCTAATAGCAGACTTTTTCCGATTAAATTCAAGGTGTTGTCATGAAACGGACTTACCAGCCCTCCAAGATCCGCCGTCAGCGGACGCACGGGTTCCGCGCCCGCAATGGTTCGGTCGGCGGCCGCAAGGTGCTTTCGGCTCGCCGCCGCAAAGGCCGCGCCCGTCTTTGCGTCTAAGGGCGCCGTTCGACACGGCATTTGACGTATTGCGTTCGATACACCGTGACCGTCTCTCCGGCTTCGCGCTCGCGTCACCCCAAGGGTGAGGCGCGGTTTCGCTTGTCGGGACCGAAGGCGTTCGCGCGAGTCTTTACCGAAGGGAAACGCCGCGAGGGGCGCTACACACAACTCATCATCGCGGCGTCTTCGTCGCCGGACGAAGGCTGTGCCGACGGCCGCGCCGGCATGGTGGTGAGCCGCAAAGCGTTGCCGCGCGCGGTGGATCGCAACCGCTTCAAGCGAAAGGTGCGCGAAACGCTGCGTGCGCTGCGCAAAATCGAAGACGCCTCCGCGCATTCGTCTTCGCTGTCCCGCAGCGATGTGGTCATCCGCGTGAAACCGGCTTTGTCGCGAGCGGAAATCGACGTTGCGGCGGCGGAGGTTTCGAGGCTGTTGCAGGCTTGGACCGGAACGGGCGCCGCCAAATGAAGTTTTTATTTCTGGCGTTAATTACTTTTTATCAATGGTGCCTGCGCCCGTTGCTCGGCGCGGGACATTGCCGTTTTTATCCGACGTGTTCCGATTACGCGGAGCAAGCGATTCGGCGGCACGGCGCTTGGCGCGGCGTTTGGCTGGCGGCGCGGCGGCTGGGGTGTTGTCACCCTTACCATCCGGGCGGCTACGATCCGGTGCCGGACGACGGCCGCCATCCGTATCGCTGCACACACAAGCACGAGATTTCATGAACGTGCTTGCTTTTCTCTTTTTCGACGCCGCGACGACGAGGCGCTCTCAATAAACGGTTTCTTTCATGGACATTCAACGACTTTTGCTGTTCGCAGTGTTTGCGCTCTCGGGGCTTTATTTGTGGAATATGTGGCAGCACGATCAGGAGCTGAAGCATCCGAAAACCGTGACGCAGACACAGACAACCAACGCTACAACCGGCGCAACCAACGCTGTGCCTGCCGCGCCCGATGTGCCGACGGCTGCGCCGTCGCCTACGGCTTCGACGCCCGTCGCCAACAACAACGCGTCGGCGCTGCCCTTGGTGAAAATCGCTACCGATTTATATACCGTCGAGATCGATCCGGTCGGCGGCGTCATTACACAGATGGCGTTGCTGAAGCAACCGGACGCACTCGACAAAACCAAGCCGTATTATGTGTTGCAGAAAAACGAGGAGCGCACTTTCGTCGCGCAGACGGGATTGACCGGCGAGGGCATGCCCAACCATCGGACGACGTATGAAGTGTTGTCAACGCAACGCGAACTCAAAGACGGCGAAAAAAGTTTCGATCTGCGGCTGGGCGCGACCGCCGCCAACGGCGATCACGTCGAGCAGATTTTGACGTTTCATCGCGACAACTATGTGATCGACGTGACCTTCAAAGTCACCAACAAGTCGGCGGCGGCCATCACGCCCTACGCTTATTTTCAGTTCACCCGCGACACCAAAGAATCCATCAAGCGCAGCTCGATGGCGCCGAAGGCTTACACAGGTCCGGTGATTTTCAACGATGCCGACAAATTCAAAAAGGTCGGCTTCGACGATCTCGACAAGTTCGCCGCCGATCCCACGCGCAAGCCGTCTTTCACGCCGTCCAACGATAACGGCTGGGTGGCGATGATCGAACATTATTTCGTCACCGCTTGGGCGTTGCCCGACAGCAACAACATCCAGCGCGAGTTTTATGCGCGCAAGATCGGCGACGGCTTGTACTCGGCGGGGATGCTGCTGCCGCTGGGAAGCATCGCGCCCGGCGCCAGCGCCGAAGTCACTGTGCCGCTGTACGCCGGCCCGCAAGAGCAGGATGTGTTGAAAGGATTGGCAAAAGATTTGAATCGCGTCGTCGATTACGGCGTCTTCACCGTAATCGCCGCGCCGATGTTCTGGCTGCTGAAATTTTTGCACAACCTGATCGGTAACTGGGGCTGGTCGATCATTGCGATGACCTTCCTGATCCGCCTCGTGTTTTATCCGCTGAACGCCGCCGCCGCGCGCTCGATGGCAAAGATGCGGGTGGTCGCGCCGAAACTGAAAGTGTTGCAAGAGCAATTCAAGGACGACAAGCAACAACTGCAAGTGAAGATGATGGAGATGTACCGGCAGGAAAAAATCAATCCTCTCGGCGGTTGCTTGCCGATTCTGATTCAGATGCCGTTCTTCATCGCGCTCTATTGGGTGCTGCTGTCCGCCGCCGAATTGCGCTACGCGCCGTGGCTCGGCTGGATCACCGACTTGTCTGCCCCCGATCCGTGGTACCTCCTGCCGGTGCTTTACGCGGTTTCCGCTTTCTTGCAAATGAAGCTGTCGCCGACGCCGATCAGCGACCCGGTGCAAGCGCGAATGATGCAGATGATGCCGGTTGTTTTCTCGGTGCTGTTCATCTTCTTCCCGTCGGGGCTGGTGCTGTACTGGCTGGTCAGCAACCTCCTGCAAATCGCGCAGCAGTGGCACGTGAACCGGATGCTGGAGCGGGAAGCGGCAGCAAAGAGAGCGTAGCGGTGGCATTCTGCCGACCGCAACAGCCACCCCGGCTTACGGCTACTCCGAACGTAGGGGCGACCGTCCTCGGTCGCCCGCAATCTTTGCAAACGCATTCATCATCTGTTCTACCGCCCCGGACTCGCCCGGCGGGCGAGTGACTTTCTTGTCTGGACAAGAAAGTCACCAAAGAAACCATCCCCATTCCGCCGTCCGCTTCGCGGATTCCCTGCGCTTCTCGAACGGTGCAGGGGCTCGGGAACTCGCGATCCTGAAAAGTCAGAGGATCGCTCAAACAATCCTCGCCCTGTTTCTGTGCCGTCCTGCGATGCTCGGCGGCTTCAAGGGGAGATAGGGATCGTGCCCATAGGAAACGACTGTGATTACTGTGCCGCGCCATATGTGGCTATTGCCATCATTGCAAGCGCAGTGAAATTACTCCAAGGTCAGGGGCTCATATTGTTTTTCATTCAAAAACTCAAAAACCGTTCACCCTGAGCTTGTCGAAGGGTTGAACGGGGGTCCGCCGGGCTTCGACAGGCTCAGGGTGAACGGTTCTTATCTGTTGATCGTACCCCTCGTATAATAAACATTCTTCCCCCGAAACAAACCGAATCCTCCCATGCCCCACCCTCTCCCTCCCTCCGACACCATCGCTGCCATCGCCACTCCGCCCGGGCGCGGCGGGGTCGGCATCGTGCGGGTATCGGGGAAAGATTTGTCGGCGCTGATTTCGGGCGTGACCGGGCGAAAAAATTTGCCGCCGCGTCAGGCGGTGTTCACGCCGTTTTACGACGCGCAACAGCGCGTTCTCGATCAGGGGTTGGCATTGTTTTTCGCCGCGCCGCATTCGTACACCGGCGAAGATGTGCTGGAGCTGCACGGGCACGGCGGCGTCGCGGTGATGCGCGCTTTGCTTGAACGTTGCCTCGAATTGGGAGCGCGGTTGGCGCAACCCGGCGAGTTCACGCGCCGCGCTTTTCTCAACGATAAACTGGATTTGGCGCAGGCCGAAGCCGTCGCCGATTTGATCGACGCCGCTACCGGCACGGCGGCGCGGGCAGCAGCGCGCAGTTTGTCCGGCGCGTTTTCTGCCGAAGTGCAACAACTAGCCGAAGCGTTGATCGAAACGCGCATGCACATCGAAGCAAGCCTCGATTTTCCCGAAGAAGAACTCGACAGCGTGCTCGATCCTTTCGTTGCCGCGCGCGTTGTGACGTTGACCGAAAACATCGAAGCGCTGTTGACCCGCGCGCGCGCCGGCGCATTGTTGCGCGAAGGTTTGACAATCGTGTTGATCGGCGCGCCGAATGTCGGCAAATCCAGTTTACTGAATCGGTTGGCGCGCGAAGAAGCGGCGATCGTCACACCGATTGCCGGTACCACCCGTGACACCATCGCGCGGCAAATCGCATTGGGCGGCATCCCGTTGACCATCGTTGACACTGCCGGATTGCGCGACACCGACGACGCCATCGAGAAGATCGGCATCACCCGCACTTGGGAAGCGATTGAGCGCGCCGATCTGGCGTTGTTTTTGATTGATGCGCAACACGTCCAGGAAGCAACGTTGCCCGCGACCGACGCCGCGATTCTGTCGCGCTTGCCGGAAGCGATGCCGCGCATTCTGGTTTGCAACAAGAGCGATTTGTTGCCCACGTCTGTTGCCGATGTCGGCCAATTAGCGCCGACGTTGATTAACACTGTTCACGCTTTACGCTCAGTGAACATCTCGGCCAAAACCGGCGACGGCCTCGACGCGCTGGAAGACGCGATGCTGGACGCAGTCGGCGTAGCGCATTTGACCGAAGATACTTTTCTGGCGCGCGCGCGCCATCTGGAAGCGCTGCAACAAGCGCGGCAAGTGCTGCGCGACGCTACGCAAGAGTTGGCGACCTCGACGCCCGCCTTGGAATTGGCCGCCGAGCAACTGCGATTGGCGCAAGAAACGCTGGCGTCCATCACCGGCGAGTTCAGCGCCGACGATTTGCTTGGTGTCATTTTCAGCCGGTTTTGCATCGGGAAATAATTGCGAGCGCGTTTGATTCATCGCGTCTTGCCCCTTCCCAACCTTCCCACGGCGCGTGATGTTTAAACCCCTCTGAAAGCAAAAGCTGTCGCCTCCATGCGACAGCTTTTATCGCCAATAAGTAAACGACGCGCATTTTCATGCCCTCATTTTCTCGCAAGGGATGCGATGAAAGACGCGCTTCATGTAGAATAAGGCGAACCCCCTCAGATAATCCTTATGATTGTTTCGTCGCTTCAGGTCAGCATCGTCACTTTCCATCCCAATGAAGATGCTTTGATCCGCTGTCTGTACGCGCTGTCCGAAGCCATCGAATTCGCGCGCGTCGATGGCGTGCTGCGAACCGTCAATGTCGCTCTGATCGACAACAGCGAAAGTCAGGCGGTGGTCGAACGGCTGGTCGAGCTCGGCGATTTGTTCTTCCGTGAGCCGACGCAAGTTTCTTATCTGCACGGGCACAACAACATCGGCTTCGGCGCCGCGCAAAATTTGACGCTGCATGGAAGCGGCGCCGATTATCATTTGATTATGAGCCTCAACACCGAATTGGCGCAATCGGCGCTGGCCGAAGGCGTGCGCTGGATGAATGAGCACGACGATATCGGCGCAGCGGCGCCGGCATTGTTTGCGCCGGACGGCAGCCGTATTTATCCGTGCCGGCGCTTTCCGTCGGTGTTTGATCTGTTTTTGACCGGCTTCGCGCCGGCGTGGCTGCGCAGTTTTTTCGAGCGTCGGATCAAGTATCACGAAATGCGCGCCGAAACCGATTCGCACGAACCGTTTTTCGATATCCCCTGTTTCTCCCGCGCCTGCGTTCTGGCGCGCCGCCGCGTCACCGATCAAAGCAGCGGTTTCGATCCGGCGTTCTTCATCTATTTCGGAATGCACGACTGGATTCTCCGCCTCGGCCTGATTGCGCGCACCGCTTACATTCCGGCGATGCGCGCCGTGTCTTACGACGAAATCATTCTCGGCAGCCCGCGCGTCAAACGCAAATGGCAGTTCTGCAAGAGCGCGTTTTCTTTTTACCGGAAGCACGGCTGGAAATGGTTTTAGTTTATCTCTCCTTCCTCGCAACAACTTTATGTTTTCTACGCTGATTTCGACCTCACAACTGGCCGCTCACCTCGATGATCCCGATTGGCTGATCTTCGATGTGCGGCACGACCTCGCCGCTCCGCCGTGGGGGCGCCGCGTTTACGACGAGAGCCACATTCCGCACGCGCTGTTCGTTTCGCTCGACAACGACTTGTCGGCAACGCCCACCGGAAAAAATGGCCGCCACCCTCTGCCGTCGCCGGCGCAGTGCGCCGAACGGCTGGCGCGTTTCGGCGTGGCGCAAGGGAAAAATCCGGAAAACGCGCCGGGAAAACAAATCGCCGCTTACGATCAAGGCTCCGGTATGTTTGCCGCGCGTTTGTGGTGGGTGCTGCGCTGGCTGGGATTTGACCGTTGCGCCGTTCTCGACGGCGGTTGGGCGCAATGGCTGGCCGAAGGGCAGCCCGTCTCCACTGCTCAAGAGACGCCGCAACCGGCGAGCTTCGTGCCGCGCCCGCAAGACCTCACGGTGGACGCCGGCGAAGTGTTGGCCAATTTGTCGTCGCCGATCCTGACGCTGATCGACGCCCGCGCCGCATCGCGCTATCGCGGCGAAGAGGAGCCCATCGATCCGGTCGGCGGCCACATCCCCGGTGCGTTGAATCGCCCGTATACCGACAACCTGAGCGCCGGCGGCACGTTCAAATCCGCCGCACAGTTGCGCGCTGAATTTAACGCTTTGCTCGGAGATACGCCCGCCGCGCGCGTCGTGCATCAATGCGGCAGCGGCGTGACCGCTTGCCACAACGTGCTGGCGATGGAAATCGCTGGCCTCACCGGCTCCCACCTCTACCCGGGTTCGTGGAGTGAATGGTGCAGCGATCCGGCGAGGCCGATGGCGAAGGGGTAGCAGGGGTCAGGGAACGCCGCCCATGGTCGCCCGTGCGTAGGGCAGCATTCTGTCGCTCGCAACAAACCACCCCGTCCGCAAGCAGACACCCCGCCTATGCAAATCGTTTAAAGCAACAAATGCAATTGCTTCGCGGGTATTGCCATGCTACGCTTACATTGCAAGCGCTATCGGTCAACAAAAGGATTACGCCTTGATTGATGGTCGGCTTGTTTTCACCATTTTTCTACAAGGAAGGATAGAACCAAATGACCGACCTCAACGATACAAGCTCGGGATCTCCGGCTCCCGAAGAAAAAACCATGGCAATGTTGGCGCACCTGCTGGGTATTCTGACGGGGTTCATCGGCGCGCTGATCATCTGGCTGATTAGCAAGGACAAAAATCCGGCACAACCTTTCGCAACCAGTCAAGCCAAGGAAGCGCTGAACTTCCAGATCACTATTCTCATTGCCACGGTCGTGTGTTGGATACTGATGTTTGTCTTGATTGGCGCGATTCTGATTTTCGTCGTCATCATATTCAACATCGTCTTCTGCATCATCGCTGGCATCAAGGCGAACAACGGCGAAGAGTACCGCTACCCGCTCGCGTTGCGTTTGATCAAGTAAGCGCGTCGCTTGGGCTTTGCTCTGCCCGGATGGCACGGACGCCAACAAAAAAACGGACGCCTCGGCGTCCGTTTTTTTATTTAACATCGCGCTACACTTGATCCGGCAAGCGAGAGAGGGGTTTCTCTTCGCAAGGTTTTTGCTCTTTCTGGATGTTGATAAACGCTGTCAATAATACGGCGAAGTACTCATGATAAACATGAAGACGCCGACGATAGCGCCATAGATAAGCGCGGCCAGCGCGAACAAACATACGATAACGACAACAGTAAAGGCGGTTTTCTTTTCGTCCGGCACCTTCATCAGCCGAGATACACCCAAACACAAAAGCGCCAGCGCATAGATAGATGCCGCCAAGATGATGATTTCGACAACCGCCGCCAATACGAAACTGCTGTAGATGCCGCGGGTAGGAATGATTTTGAAAATCGAAGCAAGCCACACCGGGGTCATGGCGTAAACCACCGCCTTGAGTGCTTGCACAATATTGGCTTGCCCCTGAAACTGCGGCGCCAGCGCATTGATGATCAGCGCCACGACGAAAATCATCGCCAGCCCGATGAAGTAGCCAGCGGCCGCCCAGATCAACCCGAGAAGGAACGCATCTGCCGCGCCGCCGCCCGTCACTCAGCCAATCAAGTGGCCGATAAATTCGGCGATTGCCGGAATAAGCGCCAGCAACATGGCGTACTTGGTGTAAAGACTGCCGACAGTTGCTTGCTTTGCGTCGATCACCTCCCATTCCTTGCGTGGCGACGACAAAATATTTTTGATGCGCGAAACGATATTCATAAAAATCTCTTTTAAATTTTTTGATCTTTAAAACGGCGCGATGGGCATTCGTCAGTGGCGGTCACGGTGTTCAGGGTTTTCTTTGAACGAAAGCCCCGGCTTCGTATCGCCTTTTTCGTCGGCTTTTTCTTTCAGCGTTTCGATCAGCGCCGCCTGCAAACGCGCGTGCATTTTCAGGAAACGTCCGCGCAGCAGCCAGCCCAGAATGAAGATTGAAGCCAGCATCAGAATGAGTTGTCCTGTTGTCGGCAGGATGCTGGTGCTCAGAACCACCACCAGCAACAGGAATCCGATCACCGACATCAGCGGAATCAGTTCGGCGACGACGCGGCGTACCGGCTCGGCGTAACGTCCGGCGACGACCGGCGACACGCTTGCCTGCGCCAGCACGATGCTCAACGCTTTCAGTTTGCCGTAAGCGGCAAGCAGGCACGGCAGGGACAACAACACCGCGATCAGCCAGATCACCAGCGTTCCCCAGCGCGCCGTCAGCCCCCAGCTTTCAAACAAGGCGATGCCGGCGGGCGCGAGGTAATGGCCGCTCATGAAGATCACGGTCACCAGCGCCAGATTGATGATCGCCTGAAAAACGATTCGGCGAATGATGGCCGCTTGCTGGGCGCGGTCGCCTTGCGGCTGAATGCTTTGCAGCCACGTCGCATAGACTTGACCGATGTAAACCGCGCGCGCCGGCGTCACATCCGACAGCTTGCGGGTCAGCGGATCCGCCCACTTGATGAGGTAAGGCGTCAGGAACGAAGTCACCGCCGATACCGCCACCGCGATCGGATAGAGAAAATCGCCGGTCACTTTCAGCGACTGGCCGAGCGCTGCGATGATGAACGAAAATTCGCCGATTTGCGACAAGCCCATGCCGACGCGCATCGACGTGCGTCCGCCGTTACCAGCGATGAACGCCGCTGCGCCGCAAGCGAACAATTTGCCGAACACCACGACTACGGTAATCAGCGCGATCGGCAAAGCGTAAGCAAGCAAAACGTGCGGATCAAACAGCAGCCCGATCGCCACGAAAAAGATGGCGCTGAACATATCGCGGATCGGCGCGATGACCCGCTCGATGGCGGGGATGTGGCGCGACTCTGCCATGATCGCGCCCATGACGAAAGCGCCCAGCGCCACGCTGTAATCGAGTTTTATCACGATCAGACAAAAGCCGAAACACAGCGCCAGCACGGTAATCAACAGCATTTCGTCGCTCTTGAAACGGGCAACGTAGTTGAGCAAACGCGGAACGACCAGAATGCCCAGCACCAGCGCTGCCACCATGAACAACGACAATTTGCCCAGCGTGCCGAGGATCGTCGTGGCGCCGACCTGACCGGTGATGGCGATGGACGACAGCAGCGCAATCATGCCGATCGCCAGAATGTCGTCGAAAATCAGAATGCCGAAAATCAGTTGCGCGAAGCGTTCGTGCTTCATCTTCAAATCGTCGAGAACCTTGATGATGATGGTCGTTGACGACACCGATAACATCGCGCCGAGAAAGATGCCGTTCATCACGCCCCAGCCGAAAAACATTGCGATCGAGTAGCCAGCCCACATCATCAGCACGACTTCGGCCAACGCCCCGAACAGTGCCGTGAAGCCGACGCTGGCCAGTTTCTTCAGCGTGAATTCCAGCCCCAGCGTGAATAGCAGAAAGATGATGCCCAACTCGGCCAGAATGTCGATCGTTTCCTTGTCGTTGATCAACTGAAACGGTGGAATGTAGGGGCCAATAATCATTCCCGCCAGAATGTAGCCCAGCACGACCGGCTGTTTGAGGCGGCGAAACAACAAAGTCATCACACCCGCAATCAGCATTACGATAGCAAGGTCTTGGATGAAATTGGCGGCGTGCATGGAAAAATTTCTCGCTAAAAGCAAAGGAAAACGGAATCGCTCCCGTCGCTTTTAATAGCATATTCTGTGGTGAGACGCCAGCCCTTTGCCGAAGTTTCGTGAAGGGGCGTTTTGTTCGCCCGTCAGCGTTTCATGCTTCTCCTGCACGGCTATTGGCGCGATCCCGCCTTTGCCGTACAAGCCCCCTTTTCGGACGGCAGGATGCCCCCGCACGTCACAAAAAAGCGCGCCCGAAGGCGCGCTTTTTCTTGCTGCTCAATCACGGCTTCACTCTCGATCAAGGATCCGCATACACGGTCACTGTCGCCGTGGCCGTGCCGCCGTGGCCGTCGGAAATCGTGTACTGAAAATAGTCGTTACCGACGAAGTTAGTACGGGCTCGATAAGTCAGAATATTTCCGTTTTGCGTCACTGTCCCGTTATGCGGCTGGGTGAACGAGGTGATCGTAAGCTTGTCGCCGTCGGGATCGTAGTCGTTGGCGAGGACGTCAATATCCACCGGCTGGTTGAAACCGGCAATCGCGTAATCGTTCACGGCGACCGGCGGCTGGTTGGCTACAATCCTTTCGCCTTCGGTGGTGGTGGTCGTGCTTTCCTTCGTGCGATAAACATCGACGGTTTGCTTGTAATCCGCCGGACCACGCAGCGCGCGCCGCGCCCACGTCGGTTCAGACGTGATTTCTTCACGACGCCATTCGACTTGCGGCGCAGCGGCAGGCGGCGTTGCTTGCGGCGGCGGCGTTTCGGTCACCGATTTGTCTTCGAGCGTGATGTATTCAATGTCAACGCGGCGATTCTTCGGACGACCTTCTTTGTCGTTCGGGTAACGCGGCTCGCGCAAGCCCTTGCCTTCGGCAAGCATCTTGTCGGCGGCGATGCCCTTGCTCACCAGATACTGGAAGACAGAATTGGCGCGACGCTCGGAGAGTTTTTGATTGTACGCCGCCGTTCCCAGATTGCAGGTGTGGCCGGTGACGTGGATGTTGCCTTCGATCTCGCTCTTCTTGAGAATTTCGGCGACGGTGTCCAGCGCTTGACTTGCGTTCGGTTGCAGTTGCGCGCTGTCCAGTTTGAAAAACACATCCGACGCGGCAGTCGCGGTCGTTTTGACGATATGCTTTTGCGGCGGTTGCGCCATTGGCGTACCGGTAACCACCGCCGGCGGCGTCTCGACTTGCACATCACGGTATTGTTTGATCGGGCGGTAGAGCGGGCTGCCGAACGAGTAGCGGTACATCGCCATGATGCGCTGGTCGTTTTTGTTGATTTCGGCGTCGCCTCGTTTGTGATAAATTTCGCCCATCAGCGCGATGCTGTGCGGCGTGCCGACGAAGAATTTTTCGATGCCGAGCGTGCCTGTGATCTGGCTGGTGGATTGTTTCCCCCATTCGTAATCAACGCCGCCGAACCAGCGCAACGCGAAGCGCTCGTAAAAACGACCGGCGCGAACGCCGACGCCCCAATCATAAGCGCGCTCAAATATGGTCGATGTCGTCGTTGTCGTGAAATCCTGCGTCCATTGGTGGTTGTTCTCAACGCCCGAAAGCGTGAAGTCATACGAAGAATAGTAATCGCTTACTTGGCGGCGGCCGGTAATCCCGGCCGAGCCATACAGCGAACCGAACCATTGTTCGTTTTCCAACCCGGCGCCGAACGATACTTTTCGGTCATGAGTACCGTTTTGGTCGATCGCGGTAAAAAGTTTGCGCACCGACGCGGTCTTGTCATCGCCGGGCTGCCAGTTGAATGACAACCGCGCGCCGCCTCCAGAACGAGCGGTGGCGTAACCGTCGGCGATCCACGCCGTGTTGTCGGTTTCGTGGAACACATAAAGCAGTTCGCCGCGCCACAAGTTTTGCGATTGATAACCGCCGCCGATGCGAAACGGCGCGCCGAGATAACCCAACTCATCTTGGGCGGCTTCGGGCTTGGCGGTTTCCGGCGGCGTCTGCGCAAAAACGACGGGGGCGCACAGCGCGGCAACGGCCAGCGCCAGCCACCTATGTCGGAAAGGGATGGGAGCAGGCATGACAACCTCTTTGGTAAAAATTGGTCAACTCGTATTGTCCCCCAGCGGCATCATAAAAGCCATGCGAGCCAACGCTCCCGCTATGGTGCTTTCCCGATTGTGGCGTGTTCACAACGAAACTTTTCATGATCGTGAACACGCTTCGTGTGCGCCATGTTGCAACAAGCTGTTTTGACGGGCAGCCGCAGGGCGCGCTTTTTGCAGCGCTGATCTTTGGCGCTTGGTTTCCGGTTTTCGAACCGTCAACCTTTGTTAATTTCTTGTGGCTCCGGCAAAAAAAGCCACGCCTCTCAAAAAAACCACTTCGTTTTTCAAGAAATTCGTTGCACGCTATTGTTATTTAATGCAGCATGTCTGCAAATGTTCAAGTTGTTTTTCGTGTGCCCAAAGCATTTTTCTGTTTTTTCGCACAAGGACGACAACCCGTATGTAGCATGTAATTAATTTCAGGAGGTATGACGTTATGTTTTCTTTGTGTTCAGTTCCCTTACGGAAGCACAAATACGCCACCGGCAACAGAATTGCCTCACGAGTTGCCGGGTTGGCGGCGTTGCTTCTCGGCTCTTTCCTTGCAAGCTCGGCGCTTGCTCAGTTGCCGTCGCCTCAGCCTCCCAATCCGTGGTGGCAGGAAGATTTTTCCAACACGGCGACGACGCCGATTTCGTTGGCATTGTACACAAGCGTCGGCGGTTTGACTTACTCGGCTGACGCCGACTGGCTGCCGGGCTTCGGCGCCTGCAACGGATGGATTCTGAACAGCACCTCGACCTCGCCGCCCGATGGTGGGTGCTCCAGCAGCGGCGGCAGGCTTGTTAACAGCACTGGAACGGTAACCGCCACAACGCCGAATGCGTGGACTTATCTTCAGGGAATGGCGTATGAACTCGGTGTGGCTCAGAAAGCAGCGGATCCGACCAGCACCATTGTTCCGGCCAACAACAACGTACTTGCTTTCATGACAAACGGCGGCAAAAATCAGAATAATCATATCCAATTCGAGACAGCGCCGAACGCCATTACGCTCACCGCCGGGCGCTACTATATCGCTTCGGCCTGGTTCGCCACCGTGCATTGCGTGTCGGACGGAATAGGCGCCAGCCCGGCGGTCACTTGGTATGATGCAAGCGAAACATTTTCCCTGCTGATTCCGGGCAGCCCCCCTACCGTTATTCCTCTTGGCGCCACCGGCTTGAATCCTTGCACAGCGTCCCCTCCGCCGGGAGTCCAACCCTACTATGACGACGCTAACGCCGGTCGCGTCCATGTGGCGCAACTGCAGTCGTCCGCCATCCTGATCGACAGTACCACTACCACTGTCGGGCTTCGGCTCTCGAACGGGACAGTGAACTATCCGGGCAACGACAGCGCTTTCGACGCTCCCGCGCTTATGGATGCCACCCCGCAACTCTACAAATCGTTCAACCCCAACATGGGGATCAGTTCCGATTACACAATCATTCCGGGCGGAACCGCTACGTTGACGTTCGTGGTCATCAACACGACGGATTATCAAGCGAAACCCGGCTGGTCGTTTACCGACACCTTGCCGACTGGAGTGACGGTGGCCAATCCGGTAGTGAAAAACACAACCTGCGATAGCGGAACAGTAACCGCGACGGCAGGCGGTTCGACAGTTGAAGCGACGGGAAATCTGCTGGCGGGCGCGACAAACGCAACGTGCACCATCACTGTGGAGGTGACATCTTCAATACTGGGCACCTACCCCAACGGTCCGTCGAACGTCACGGCAATCGGCGTGGACGAACACAATACGGCCACCCTGACCTCTTACTTGAACGTCGCGAATCTGGCCTTCACCAAAAACGCCACGGTAACCGACTCGGCCGGCAACTTGCTTCCCGGCATTCTGGAGGTCGGGGACAAGATCACTTATACGTTCTCCCTGGAGAACGATACGGGTGACGACCTCACCGCGATTAACATTGATGAGCTTAATTTTTCCGGCAGTAATGGCCCGCTGGATACTTCGGTATGTTCCACGCAGTTTGCAGTGCCGCTGGCGCCAGGAGATACCACTTCCTGCGATGTGGTTTACACGATAACACAAGATGATGTGGACGCCGGCTCTGTTTATAATCAAGCGCTCGCTATCGCGACGACGAATATGGGGCAAGAAGAGTCGCCGGCGGCGGATGCGACGACGCCGGTGTACACTCCGGCGCTAACGCTCACCAAAACTGCCAATGTGCATAGCTTCACGGCCGGCCAGACCATCACCTTCTCTTTCCTGATCACCAACACCGGCAACTACGCTCTGGACAATATCACGGTTGACGACACCACGTTCACCGGCAGCGGCACGCTGTCGGCGGTCACCTGCCCGACACTGCCGGCCGCAGGCCTGGTCGTGCACGACAGCATCACTTGCACCGCGGACTACACGGTAACGGCGGCGGATGTGGCCGCCGGATCGATCGACAACACGGCAACGGCCAGCGGCACGGTTCTGGGAGTTCCGCCGGCTGCCGCCAGACTGGTGACATCTCATGCAACGAGCACTTCGTCGCCGAGCAGCGTTCATCTCAGTTTGAGAGCGGCGCCCTCTTCGATTCCGGCGCTGGACGCACGGGCGCTGGCGTTGCTGGCATTGCTGCTGGGCGGGCTGGCTTGGTCGGCGCGGCGCAAGATGGCGTAGTATCGACAGAGTAAACGCATTACAAAAAACGGACGCTCAAGCGTCCGTTTTTTTATTTTTTTCCTGCACATTCTTTCCCTTCTTCCGCTTTCGGGAAAGGGCGGCAGAGCGCTTTACTTCTTCGCGTCGGTTTTCTTCACCGGAACGGGCTTTGCCATAGGCGTGGCGCTGGCCGCCGGAGCGGCTTGGGCGTTCGCGGGCTGAGCGGAAGCATCGGATTGCTTGCCGGCGGGCGTTGCTTCGGACGTTTGCGGCGTTTGCGGAGTTTGTGCGGGCTGAGCAGCTTTGACGGGCTGCCGCGCGGGCGCGTCGGCGCCGGCGGCAGAGGCCGCCGAAACGGCAAACAGCAAGGCGCAGGAAGCCGCGCCCAAAAGCGTCGCCAGACGACGAAGGTTCGTTGAATTCATAAGTGAGTACTTCATGATGCGCTCCTTTCGTTTCAAAAATTGCCGCGCTGAAGGCGCTTTCTTCAAGCGGCGGGAGGGAGAGGGTAAAACTTGCCGAACAAAAAAGTACAAATGGGTGAAGCGTAAAAACTCTACTCTTTTACCAATGCTCGCGCAAGGGTGAGCGGAAGGGCGGAGAGGCGCATTCTGCGGTTACAATGTCACAATTTCGTACTAAATTTCGACTCCCGTGGAAATCGACTTTCTCAAACAAGCCATAGGCGGCGACATGGCGGCGGTGGATCGCGTGCTGCGCGCCGGCCTCGATTCGGATGTGGCGCTGGTGCGCAGTGTGGCCGATTACATCATCGGCAGCGGCGGCAAGCGGCTGCGTCCGGCGCTGCTCTTGCTCGTCGCCCGCGCCTGCGGTTATCGCGGCACGCATCACCACACGCTGGCGGCGGTGATCGAGATGATTCACACTTCGACGCTGCTGCACGACGATGTGGTGGACGAGTCGGCGCAACGGCGCGGCAAGCCCACCGCCAACGCCGAATTCGGCAACGCCGCCTCGGTGCTGGTCGGCGATTTCCTGTATTCGCGCTCGTTTCAGTTGATGGTGTCGGTTGACTCGATGCGGGTATTGCAAATTCTGGCCGACGCCACCAACGTCATCGCCGCCGGTGAAGTGCAGCAGTTGATGAATACCGGCGACGTGAATCTCGACGAGCAGGCTTACATTGAAGTGATTCAGCGCAAAACCGCGCGGCTTTTCGAGGCGGCGAGCCGGCTGGGCGCGTTGCTGGCGGGCGTCAGCGAGGCGCGCGAAACCGCGTTTGCCCGTTACGGCATGCACTTGGGGACAGCGTTTCAAATCATGGACGATTTGCTCGATTACACCGGCGACGCCGCCGCCATCGGCAAAAATTTGGGCGACGATCTGGCCGAGGGCAAGATGACGCTGCCGCTGATTCGCGCGATGGCGGTCGGCTCAAAGGACGAGCAAGCGGTAGTGCGACATGCAATTGAGCATGCCAATGACGGCGGCGGGCTGACGGATTTTTCGGCGTTGATTGAAGTTTTAAAGCGAACCGACGCGCTGGCCTACACCCAATCGCGCGCCCGCGACGAAGCCGCCAAGGCGGCTGCATGTCTGGATGCAGAGACCGCTTCGCCGGACAAGGAAACCCTGATACAATTATGCTCCTTTGCCGTCGGGCGGTCGTTCTGACGGTCGAACATCACATTCGGGGTGTAGCTTAGCCTGGTAGAGCGCTACGTTCGGGACGTAGAGGCCGGAGGTTCAAATCCTCTCACCCCGACCAGAAATTTTCTGGTTTTTCTTCAACAAAATTTTTTTGAAATCCTGCTCATCAACGTAAGAATGGCGTAGGGGTCGCCGCCCTCGGCAACCCGCCATTGTTTCGCGCCTTACCTTTGCGAGAAGCGAGGCAACGGTAATAACCTCAGCGCAAATAAACGCCGTGCTCCGCCGCCAGCGCCGCCAGGTCGGCCTCGGTGTCGATGTCCAGCGTGCAGCGCGGGTGCGTCACCGGCAGCGCTTGCACCTGCGCGGAATGGGCGCGCCGCCAGTCGCGCATCCCGGCGCCCGCTGGCTGCTCTACCAGCCAGCGCCACGGCGCCTGGCCGAAGATCAGCGGGTGGCCGGGCTGCCCCTGATGCGTCGGCACAACCA
>JAITBX010000209.1 GCA_031283405.1 Burkholderiales bacterium
GATCATCCCGACCAGCAGGAGCACCGCCATCACTTCCAGCGGATAGAGATAATGGCCGAACAAGAGCTTGCCCAGTTCGCGCGTGTTTTCCATCGACGCCAGCGGGCTTTCCAGCGACAGATTTTTCATCTTGACGCCGCGCACGATCAGCAAAACGATCTCCACCAGCATCACCGCGCCCAGCAACAAGGCCGGCGCCATATGGCGTTGCCAGCGCGATGGCCATTTGGGCTGCCGCACATCGAGCATCATCAGAACGAACAGGAACAACACCATCACCGCGCCGACGTAAATCACTACCAGCGCCAAGCTCAGAAATTCGGCGCCGAGCAGCATCCACAGCGCTGCCATACTGAAAAAGGTTTGCGCCAGCGCCATTGCCGCGTGCACCGGGTGCTGCATAATGACGACACGCACAGCGGACGCCAGCAGGATCAGCGCAAAGACGTAGAAAAGAACTCCCGTGAAACTCATGGCGTCGTGTCTCCCCGGTAAGGCGCGTCTTCTTCCAGACCCTTGGCGATCTGCGCTTCGTAACGGTCACCGACCGCCAGCAGGATGTCTTTGGTAAGAAGCAAATCGCTGTGTTTCTCGCCGCAGTATTCGTAAATCCGCGTCAGTACGATCGAATCGACCGGGCAGCTTTCCATGCACAGTCCGCAATACATGCACTTGGACAGATCGAGATCGTAGCGCGTCGTCCGCCTCGAACCGTCTTCGCGTTCGGCAAGGTCAATCGTGATCGCCAATGCCGGACACACCGCTTCGCACAGCTTGCAGGCAATGCACCGCTCTTCGCCGTTCGGATAACGACGCAACGCATGCAGTCCCCGGAAGCGCGGGCTTTGCGGCGTTTTTTCCTCGGGGACAAGCACGGTGAATCTCGGCTTGAACATCCGAAGGAAAGTCAGCTTCAACCCGCTGAGCAATTCCAGCAACAGCCAGGTTTTCAAGAAACGGTTCATGCGCCGCCTCCGAACAAAGTTGACCACCGGACGGCCACCGCAACAACGATGATCCACGCCAGCGTCAGCGGGATAAATATTTTCCAGCCGAGCCGCATGATTTGATCGTAGCGATAACGCGGGAAACTGGCGCGCACCCAGAGGAAGATGAACAACAAGACCGCCACTTTGAGCGCCAGCCAGATGAAGCCGTCACCCAGCGGCGCCATGCCGAAAATCGCCAAGTCGTTGAAGAACGCCAGCGGCGCCATCCAGCCGCCGAGGAACAAGGTTGCCGCCAGCGCCGAGATCAGAATCATGTTCATGTATTCGGCGAGGAAAAAGAGCGCAAAGACAATGCCCGAATACTCGACGTGAAAACCGGCCACCAATTCGGATTCGCCTTCCGCCATATCGAACGGGTGGCGGTTGGTTTCGGCGATTCCCGAAATGAAATAGACGGCGAACAACGGAAGGAGCGGCCATACGTGCCAGTTCCAGAAGCTGCCTGCCTGATGGCGAACGATGTCGCCGAGATTCAGCGTATTCGTCAACAAAATCACGCCGACCAGCGCGAAACCCATCGCCAGTTCGTAAGAAATCAGTTGCGCGGTCGAACGTAGCGCGCCGATGAGCGCGTAGCGCGAGTTGGACGCCCAGCCCGCCAGAATGATGCCGTAAACGCCGAGCGAACTCATCATCATGATGTAGAGCAAACCGGCGTTGAGATCGGTCAGCCACAGCTTTTCCGAAAACGGCATCGTGCCCCACGCCGCCACTGCCGGCGCCAGCGTCAAAAGCGGCGCGAAGCGGAACAGCATGCGATTGGCGCGCGCCGGTATCACCACTTCTTTCAGCAACATCTTCAACACGTCGGCAAACGGTTGCAAGAGGCCGTAAGGACCGACGCGAACGGGACCGATACGCGACTGCATCGCGCCGATCACGCGCCGCTCAGCCAGCGTCAGAAAAGCGACGCACAAAATCAGCGGCGTCGCAATCACGACGACCTTGAGCATCGTCCAGATCACCAAGCCCGGCGCGCCCAGACTGCCAAAGAAATCTGCCAGGAACTGGATCATGATGCCGCCTCCAGATGGAATTCTCCGCACACATCGAAACCGGCTGTCAACGGATGCGCCATGTCGAAGCGAACGGTGTCCGCCGGCAGTCTTTCATCGCACACCCAAGGCAACTCCGCCGTCACCGCGTTTTCATTCTTGCCCTGCCGTATCCGCACCGCTGCGCTTTTCTTCAAACCCAAGCGCGACGCCAGCGCCGCATTCATCGCCGCCTTTGGCGATTGCGCCAACACCGTGCGCTGCAACGAAGACGCGCGACGCACCAGCGGATCGGCGTGGTACATCGACACGCCAGCGATTCGTTCCACCGCCGTTGCCTTCTTCGGCATCGCCGACAACGCTTCGCCGATCTGATTCGACAAACGCGCCGTTGCGTTTTCTGCCGCGCTGTTGATTGACGAAGCCCGCACAGCTTCCGGCGTCGTTTCGGCAAACGGTTGATTGAGCAACCCTGCCAATGCCGTAATTACTTGCCAGCCAGGCCGCGTTTCGTCGAGCGGCGGCGCTGCGCCATGAAACGACTGGACACGGCCTTCCATGTTGATGAAAGTTCCCGAGGTTTCGGTGAACGGTGAAATCGGCAACACGATATCCGGCAGCACGTCTTCTGCCGACGGCTTGAAAGGCGAGAGTGAAAGCACGAAATCGGCTTGCCGCATCGCCGAGCGCGCCGTGTTGCCCTGGGCAACATCAAACGGCACTTCCGCATTCAGCAACACATACGCTTTTCGCGGCGCTTCCAGCATCGCTTTCACGTTCAATCCATTTTTCTGCGGCTGTATCCCTGCCAACGCCAAGCCGACGCTGTTCGCCGCTTCCGGCAACACGCCAATCTTCGCTTTCGTGATATCGGCCAGCCGTTGCGCCAGTGTATGCAGGAGCGCCGCTTGCTCGTGCTGCTGCGCGAAGCTGCCGAGGAAAATCGCCGCCTTCTCCGGCGCGTTCAGCAAAGAGCGAACCAGCGCCATATCTTCTTCCGTCGGCGTGACATCCTGCAACGCCGCCGGCAACGACTGCGCTGCTTTTGTTTCCCGATGCGCCGCAACCACCAATGCTGCCAACGCTTGCGCCAATTGCGAGGGCGAAACCACTTTTTCGCGCGCCATCGGCATCAGCCAATCGGCAGGCGCCGAATGAAGGCTAGAAATGGCAGCGCCGCGCTTCGCCGCTTGCCGCACCCGCGCCGCCAACAACGGCTGATCGTGACGCAGGAAACTGCCGATAAACAGCGCCGCTTTCAGTTGCGACACTTCGGCAATCGGCATGCCGAGCCAGAATACTTGCGAGGCTTTGTCGGTGTGTGAAAAATCCTGTTGACGCAAACGGTAGTCGATGTTGTCGCAATCGAGCGCGCGCGCCAGCCGCGCCATCAGCGTCGCTTCTTCAAGCGTTGCATGCGGCGAGATCAACACGCCAAGCGAATCGCTGCCATCGCGCTCGATGATGTTTTTGAGACGGGCGGCGGCCAACGGCAAGGCTTCCTGCCAATCGGCCTCAATCAACGCGCCGTCTTTCTTGACCAGCGGCTTGGTCAAACGTGATTCGCTGTTCAGCGCCTCATAGGAGAAACGATCCCGATCCGCCAGCCAGCATTCGTTGATCGCTTCGTTTTCGAGCGGCTTCACCCACACGACTTGATTGCGTCTGAGTTGAACGATCAGGTTGGCGCCCAACGCATCGTGCGGCGACACCGATTTGCGTCGCGACAATTCCCAATTCCGCGCTTTATAACGGAACGGTTTCGAGGTCAGCGCGCCGACCGGGCACAAGTCGATCATGTTGCCGGAAATTTCCGATTCCACCGTCTCGCTGACGAAGGGCGTGATCTCGGCGCGGTCGCCGCGCCAGATCATTCCAAGCTCCATCTTGCCGGCGATTTCATCGGTAAAGCGCACGCAGCGCGTGCATTGAATGCAGCGGCTCATCTCGGCGGCGGACACCAGAGATCCCATATCTTTTCCGGCGACGACCCGCTTGCTTTCCTTGAACTGCGAATAGCCTTTGCCGTAACCGACCGACAAATCCTGCAACTGACACTCGCCACCCTGATCGCAGATCGGACAATCGAGCGGGTGGTTGATGAGCAGAAACTCCATCACACTTTGCTGCGCCGCGATGGCCGCTTCGCTGCGCGTCCACACCTTCATTCCTTCGGACACGGGCGTCGCGCAAGCAGGCACCGGCTTGGGAAGTTTTTCAACTTGCACCAAGCACATCCGGCAACTTGCCACCAGCGACAATTTTTTGTGATAGCAAAAGTGCGGAATGAAAACTTTCGACGCCTGCGCGGCTTCCATCACCGTGCTGCCCGGCGGCATCTGCACCGGCTTGCCGTTGATTTCCAGATTGAGCCAACCGCTCTTGTCAACAACGGTTTCAGACATGATCGGCTACCTGGCAACGGTGGTGTTCGATGTGATACACGAACTCGTCGCGGAAATGTTTGACAAAACTGCGCACCGGCATTGCCGCTGCGTCACCCAGCGCGCAAATGGTGCGTCCCATGATGTTGTGCGCGACGCGATCGAGTGTTTCGATATCGCCGGGACGGCCTTCGCCATGCTCGATCCGGTGCATCAAATGCGCCAGCCAGCCGGTGCCTTCGCGGCACGGCGTGCATTGGCCGCACGATTCTTCATGATAGAACTCGGACAAGCGCGCCAGACAACGCACCATGCAGCGCGTTTCATCCATCACGATCACCGCGCCCGACCCCATCATCGAACCGGCCTTCGCAATCGAATCGTAATCGAGATCGGTGGCCATCATGATTTCGCCCGGCAACACAGGCGACGATGAACCGCCGGGGATGACCGCTTTCAACTTTCTGCCACCACGCACGCCACCGGCCATTTCCAGCAGCTTCGCAAACGGTGTGCCCAAACGCAATTCATAATTGCCGGGACGCTCGACATCGCCCGACACGGAAAAAAGTTTGGTGCCGCCGGCGTTGCCTTTGCCGAGTCCCAAAAACCATTGGCTGCCGTTTTTGATGATGAGCGACACACAAGCAAATGTCTCGACGTTATTGATCGTCGTCGGTTTGCCGTACAAGCCGACATTGGCGGGGAACGGCGGCTTGTAGCGCGGCTGCCCTTTTTTGCCTTCGAGCGATTCGAGCAAGCCCGTTTCCTCGCCGCAAATGTACGCGCCGAAGCCGTGATGGTTGAACAGCTCAAAGGAGAAATCGCTTCCCATAATGCGCTGGCCGAGGAATCCCGCCGCGCGCGCTTCGTCCAGCGCTTCTTCGCAGCGTTCGTAAACTTCCCATATCTCGCCGTGGATGTAGTTGTAGCCGCGCGCGCAACCCATCACATAAGCGGCGATAATCATTCCTTCGATCACCATATGCGGGTTAAAGCGCAGAATGTCCCGATCCTTGAACGTTCCAGGTTCGCCTTCGTCGGCGTTGCAGACGACGTATTTTTCGGGAGCGGCCGCCGGCATGAAGCTCCACTTCATTCCCGTCGGGAAACCTGCTCCGCCCCGCCCGCGCAAACCGGAACCCTTGATTTCGGCCAGCACTTGTTCGGGCGCGATACGATCTTTCAAAATTGTTTTGAGCGCTTCGTAACCGCCGCGCGCAACGTAATCCTTGAGGCGCCAATTGTCGCCGGTCAAGTCCTTCATGAGCACTGCGTCCGAGCCGTAATCGAGAAAAGCGCTCATCCTTTGCGCTCCTCTTTGGCTGCCTCGGCGCGCAATTGCGTCAACAGCGCGTCGATCTGCGGCGGCTTCATCTTGCAGCACATCCGCTGATGGCCGGTGAGCAGTACCGGCGCTTCCTGACAAGCGCCCATACATTCGGCTTGAAGCAATGTAAACATTCCGTCTTCCGTCGTCTCATTCCAACCGATCTTCAACGTTTTTTGCAGATGGCGCGCCGCTTCGTCGGCGCCCTGCAACGCGCACGGCAAATTGGTGCAAAGCGTCAACACGAAACGTCCCGTCGGTTTCAGATGGTACATCGAATAAAACGACGCGACTTCATAAACGGCGACCGGCGGCATTTCCAGATACTCTGCCACTTCGCGCAGCGTTTCGGGCGAAAGCCAGCCGCGCTCTTCCTGCGCGATTGTCAACGCCGCCATCACTGCCGATTGCTTCCGGCCTGCCGGAGCCTTGGCGCTGGCTTTGTCGATCTTCTGACAGGCAACAGCGGAAAGGGACATCTTCTATTCCTCTCCCAACGGTCCCCCGAACCGCACACAACATCGACAGCGCCGAGCCG
>JAITBX010000226.1 GCA_031283405.1 Burkholderiales bacterium
ATGCCGGCGGGGGCGGCGCAGTGGTGGTTTTACTGCGCGGGCGGTAAGCAAGCCTTTACCTGGCACGACACTTGCTGCCAGACTCTTTTACGACGCCGAAAATCCGGCAAAGGTTGGCAATGGCATGCCCAAAAGCATGGCGCCCTTCCTTCCTGCGCCCATTTCGGTCTTCGCAAAGGAAGGGGAATGGTTCAACCTATCCTTGACAGATTCGCCTTATTTGATTTGATTGGCGCAAAGAGGTACCTTATGAGGAAATTTTTCGCAAAAACTTTCATAAGGGGGTAATGACGTTGGGGCACCAACGCGCGACCGGCGCCGGTTTTACGGTGCTGGAACTGACTGTCACGGTAGCCGTGTTTGCTGTCGTGGTGGCTGTGTCTGCACCCAGCATCGGCGAATGGATAGGAAAACTCAAGGTTCACACCAACGCCGAAGCGTTGAAAAACAGCATCGTCCTCGCGCAAGGCGAAGCGATCAAACGCAATCGGCTCGTCGAGTTTTCGCTGGTCAACGTCATCCCGCCGGCGGCTGACTCCATCCCTGCCGACAACGGCATGGGCTGGATCGTTCGCGTTCTTCCGTTCTCAACCGAAACCATCACCGTTCTTCAAGCGGATACTTTTGCGCAACAAGGCGTTCAACTCACAGGCGGCAACAACAAAACGCTCGTGTTCAGCGGCGTCGGCGAAGTTTATACGAGCGTTCCGAGCGTTGATGATCCCGAACCTGTTTTGCTGACGACGCGCGCTTATCAAGTCGTTTCTTCCAGCGGCTATTCGACCTGTGTGCTGGTACAGCCGGGAAAAGCCGTGCGCTGGTGCGACCCCACCATCGTGTCGGGGTCTCATGCCTGCCCGGGCAGCGCAACGCAGTCGTGTTTGTAAACTACTGCGCCGTATAACCGCCATCGACGACATACTGCGCGCCGGTAATAAAAGCTGCTTTGTCGGACAACAAAAACAGCACGACCTCCGCCACTTCTTCCGCCGTGCCCAAACGCCCCATCGGATGGAGAGCGATCACGTCCTTCATCGTTTCTTCGTTCACGGTTGAAAGCAGCGGCGTGTCGATGTAGCCCGGGTGTATCGAATTGATGCGAATTCCTTTCGCCGCGTAGCCGATCGCGGTTGTTTTGGTCATGCCTGCCACGCCGTGTTTGGCGGTGACGTAAGGCACAGCACCCGCCGTTCCTACCAAACCCAGAATGGACGACATATTGACGATCGCGCCGCCGCCCGCCGCCAGCATCGCCGGAATTTCATACTTCATCCCGTAAAAAACCGAGTGCAAATTGATGTCGATGAGCCGCAGATAATCGTCGATGGCGATATCTTCGATCAATCCCTGCGGGCCGGCAACACCGGCGTTGTTGAACGCCAGTTGAAGGCTCCCATACGTTTTGACCGCAAGCGCCACCGACGCCTTCACGTCTTCCGGCTTGGCAACATCGCCGATAAACGCAATCGCCTTACCGCCCGCCGCCGTGATGGCGTCAACCTTTTTCTGCGCTGCGCCGCCGTTCAAATCAGCGACGACAACATTAGCGCCTTGTGCCGCCAAAGCCAGCGCCACCGCTTTGCCGATGCCCGATCCCGCTCCGGTCACCAGAGCCGTCTTTCCCGCAAACGTTTGTTCCATGAGACGATTTTCCTTTGCCGCGTGTTTTCAGAATTTGCAACAAAGATCAAACTACAACGGCGCTTCCAAAAAAGCAAATCGGCGTTTTTAGTTTTATTTACAAAGCGCCGCGATACCCTTCTCTTCTCGTGGGAATATGGCAAAGAGTGAACGAGATAGGCAGGAGATCGAAAGCGCCCTGATTCCATTTCTAAAGACGCTATCAGAAAATAACGCGCTCCCTTGGTGCGACTTTCTTGGCAGCGTTCTATTTAGAACGCTTCAACTGCGTCTGCCGAAGCGACCGAAAATCGCTCAGCGCCCTTCTGAATCATAAAGTCGCCATTCGCGTTATCATTGGCTATCCGAAAATCTGGAAACCGGAATGTGGCTTGACGTGCGGGTCATCATCGTAATAGTGTGCGCGCTTGTGGTTGCGGTGGCGCTGCGGTATTTGCACGCCCTTCTGATGGTGGCTTTCCCCGCGCTGGTCGTGCGCCGTTTGCCGCCGGACATGCCGTTGCCGACCGCCACCGCCGATCTCTATGAGAAGGCAATCGCCGAATTGGCGACACTTGGTTTTTCGCCACCGCAATGGATCGTGGTCGCGCCGGAAAGAGAAACGCCGGGCGCTTTTGCGACAGTCGCCGCCGCCTTTTGCCATGCGGAAAAGAATACGCTGGCCATACTGCATCCGCCGTTGCATATTGCAGCGCCGAATGATCTGACCACTCAGTTTCTCACCCGTCTGGCCGATGGCCGCGGCCTCACCGGCCTTGTGCGCGAACCTCTTTCCCAAGCGTTTTCCGACGACAAATTCCTGACGCAATCCATCATCGGCACGACGCTCGCCGAGCAATGGGCGCAACACTTGCGCTGGGTGGAGAGTTTCAAAACACCGGCAGCCGCCGGTTTCGGCTCATTGGAAACATTGCCGGCAGAGTTGCAAGAGATTCGCGGTTACGCCGCTCGCTTGACCGCCACCGGCAAACTGTGGCGCGACGCGCAAGGCGTCGCTCGACCAACGCTGGCGTTCGCGTTGCGCTTGTTGTGGCTTTACTGGACACGCCCGCGAAAAAAAATCAACAAGGCCGCTGTACCGCTGGCGCGGCAAGCGATGTTTGCGGCTTTCTACGAACATTGGCAGAAGCGATCGTTGCCGCTGCGTTGGCAGTGGCTGCTGTTGACGGCATCAAGCGTTTTTTTTGCTGTGGTGTACATTTTACTGATGGGCATCGTTTCTTCTGATCCGTTGAGAGGGATGCGTTGGGCGATAGCTTTGGTTTTTCTCGGCGCTATCCTTCTGTACGAAGGCGTCCGCATTCTGGCGATGCGCGCGCTAGGTTTTCGGCAAATCTCATTACAGCCCTTTCCGTTTCAGAGTTGTCCCGCCGCCGGCATTGAGCAAAACCCGAACGCAACGCGGTATGTTTGGGCAGCGCTGCTGGGAACGCTGCCGGGGATAGCGCTGGGCTGGGCGCTGATATTTTTTGCAATCGTCAACGACGAGGCAGCGATGGGAAGCGCTGCCGCGATGTTGCTGGCGTTCAACTATTGTTATCTGTTGCCGATCCCGCCACTCGTCGGCGGCCGGATCGCGCAAGCGCTGTTGCCGCCGCTGCTTTCCAACAATCTCATGGCTCAACTGTTGAAGGCGGACGCTTCTTTCAGACGCGCGCCTCCCGATCAACAGCAACGGCGAATACTCGAAGTGTTGCAACAGCGCTTCGGCGAACCCGCCAATCTGCTGCGCCGCCTGCTGAAACTTCGCGCCATCATGCAAGCGCTGAAGCAAACGCCGATGCGCCGGAATCAGCGGATAGCGCTGACCGCGCTTTTTCTCGCGCTGTGGTGTTTGCCGCTGCTTTTCTGGGCGCTGGCGACGATGAAAGTGCAGTTGCCTTCCCACACGCCTCCCAACATAGACCCCGAAAAACAGAAGCAAACGCAGCAGCGTATTTTCTTGTCGCTGGGCGGGATGAGCGTTCCGCAGTTGTTGATGCGGATGCCTGTGCCGAAGCCGATAGCTCGAAAGGATTGGGGATGGTTTTCGCAATTCAGGAAACCCCCGTCGTCGCCGCCGTTGCCTGCGCCCGCCGACCCCGAAAAAGTAGCGGAAGCGGAAAAAAGATTGGGGCTGACGTTTCCCGACGACTATCGGGAATTGCTGTCGCGCTACGATGGTTATCCGCCGCTGCAACTGTTGCCGGTTGCGCAAATCCGGCACTTGTCCGAAACGCCTTTTTCTCGCGAAAAAGACATCAAGACGCCAAGGCCTTTTTATTCTTTTGCGTTTCCGCTGTCATCGTTCGCGGCAAATAATACGGAAATTGTGCCGGGGCAGCGCGTTTGGAATATTGAAACGCTTCAGAACTGCGCGGTGATCGGCGGGGCGATAAGCCAGCTTGTTTATCGTGACCCGAAATACACGGCAGCAGCCGAAGTGTATCCAACACTGCTGTGGTGTCAGGGGCAGGACTTCGAGCAGGCGCGCATCATCTCGTTGGTCGAAAAGCTGTGGGCGCCGGACTTCACCACTTATTTGCGCTATAGCGTCACGCAGAGGATGGCGCGACGGGAACTGGTTGACTCCGCCCTCAAGAGCAACGCCAATCCCAATTGATCGCGGCGGCAGCGACAGTCATGGCGGCGCTTTTTGCGCTGAAGCGGTACAATATTTATTCGATGCTTGAATGATGCTTCTGAAATCTTTGTAAAGGAGACAACGATGAAACTGTGGAGTAACAGTTTTACGAATCTAAACCTGATTCCCGGCGAATACGCTTTCTGTGTTATCGACGCAACGCATCATGTCGCCTTGTCCGGCAATCGCAACCCGCATCTGGCGTGGAGTGAAGCGCCGCCCAATACCCAATCGTTCGTGCTGATCTGCTACGACAAAGATGTGCCGAGCCGCGGTGACGATGTCAACAAAGAAGATCGTGAAGTGCCTGCGTCGTTACCGCGTGTCGATTTCTTCCATTGGGTGCTGATCGACATTCCGGCGGCGCAGCGCGAGATCGAAGCCGGCAGTTACAGTCACGGCGTTACTGCGCGCGGCAAACCGGAGGTGTTACCGGCGTTGGGCAACATGCGGCACGGCATCAACGATTACACGAGCTGGTTCGCGGGCGATGCTGAAATGCGCGGCGATTACTACGGCTACGATGGCCCGTGCCCGCCGTGGAACGACAGCATCGTTCATCAATACATCTTCACGCTGTATGCGCTCGATGTTCCCCGCCTTCGCGTGGACGGCCAACTGAGCGGGCAAGCCGTGCGGCTGGCGATGCAAAAGTACATACTCGCGCAGGCTTCGCTGATGGGGCTTTACACGCTCAATCCGAGGTTGGCGAAATAGCAACAATGCAAATGAACGGAAACAAACACACAAAGCAATCATGAAAAAACATCTTTTCACACTGGCGATTTTTCCGCTGGCAGTAACGGCAATCCTGACATCAACTTTGCTGACCGGTTGCGGCGTTGACACCGCCACGACAGCGGCGACGGAGGCAAAATTGAAAACCGAAGAAGCCGAGCGCGCCAGGCAGCAAATGGAAGCGGCGAAAAAACAAATCGACGCCGCCCAGCAGGAAATGCAGAAGCGCATCGCCGACGCCGACCGCGATGCGGCCGGCGCGCCGGCATCGGACACCTCAGCGAACGAGCAAGCGGACAGCAAGCCGTAGGGGACGCCGCCCTCGGCGTTCCGCTCTAAAACGCGACAAATAAGTCAACCGATATGAGCCATCAAAACGATGATCTGCTCTCCTCCGCGCTGTCGGCTGCGAGCGCAGGGCTTGACTCCGGCACAGAGGGCGTGAGTTTCGTTCCCGGCGGGCGTTCAGTCCCTGCAAAAAACGGGCTGGGTTGGGTTCTCGGCGCTTGGGATTTGTTCAAGCGTAAAGCAGGATTGTGGACAGGATTTGCGGCCGTTTATTTTGCTCTGATCTTCGGAGCAACAATGCTTGCTCAACTCCCACATGCTGCTTTCCCTGTCTTCATTATGGAAGTGTTTATGCAGATGATGCTTATAGCGGGCGTCGTCTATTCCTGCGATTTGTTTCAACGAAAGGGATCATTCGCCTTCAGCGATTTTTTTGTCGCTTTTCGCAAAGGTGAGCGAAGCCTTCACCTGGTGGCTCTGCCGATGCTCGGCCTGGCTATCTTGCTTGCGCTCAGCCTTTTTGGTCTTGTTTTTTACATGATATTGAAAAAGTTGGCAGGCGCTCAATTTATGTCGGAAACAGCCGGCACAATGATGATCTCTTTACCCTTGGCTTTTGTTTTTTTTATGGGCATCTGGTTTGCGGCTGCTCTGATATTCATGCACGACGCCAAATCGTTTGAAGCTATCAAGATGAGTTTTGTCGCTTGTCTCAAAAACCTTCTGCCCGGAATTGTTTTTTTCCTCGCGATGGGAGTGCTGTGGGTTCTCGTCTATCTTCTGATTGGGCTGGGGCTGTTTCTAGAACTCATTTCATAAATCGTATCAGTCTGCGCATGAGGATCATCGAGAAGGCGAGATGAACAAAAGCGGTGAAGCGTTCATGGCAACGATCCCAGCGGATCAAGGTTCGTTTGTATT
>JAITBX010000032.1 GCA_031283405.1 Burkholderiales bacterium
TTCGTCGTCTTCTGGAAGTCCACCGCCTGGCCGAACACGGGCTGCTGCTCAAAGAGGGGAGCCTCATTGACGCGACCATCATCGAAGCGCCGACCTCCACCAAAAACCGTGACAGGCAACGCGCCCCCGAAAGGCACCAAGTCAAAAAAGGCAACCCCCGCAGGGGCACTATGTCAAGATACGAAATGATACGGCAGAAAACAAAAAAAGCCGCTTTGATAGCGGCTTTGTCGTGAGTTTTGATGCTTTATGAGACTCTGTGATATTGCTAAATGGCTGGGGAGGAAGGATTCGAACCCTCGTATGCCGGAATCAAAATCCGGTGCCTTAACCAACTTGGCGACTCCCCAATAAACTCAATAAACTTGAAAACTTCTCAACGAAACGCCCATTCCGCCAGCGGATGCCGCGCTACGGTTCGCGTCAATCGCCCCGGAATCTCCGGAGGCAAGCCGCGCAACGCCGCTTCTGCTTCATCGGCTTCGTCGAACACGCCGAACACCGAAGCGCCCGAGCCGCTCATTCGCGCTGTCGATGTCGCCCGCCGCAAAATCGTCAACGCGGTCGCAACTTTCCGATAACGCTTGGCGACAACCGGCTCCAAATCATTCCGGCCATAGCCTTTCGTAAAGGCGGCTATTGTCTCCGAGGCGGTGTTTCGTGTCAAATGCGGATCGTTAAAAATCTCTTGGGTTGGCACGATCACCGGCGGCATCGCCAATGCAATCCACATGGGCGGCAACGATACCGGCTGCAAAATTTCGCCGATGCCGGAAACGAACGCCGCCGTGTCGCCGATGAAAAACGGCACGTCCGCGCCCAGCCGCAGCGCCAGCGCCGACAATTCGTCCCGCGACAACCGCGTTTTCCACAAGCGATTGAGCGCCAGCAACACCGTCGCCGCATCGGAACTGCCTCCCCCCAGCCCGCCGCCTTGCGGAATGTGCTTGTCAACTTTCAGCGTGACGCCTTGTCGGGCTCCGGTCGCTTCCTGCAACAAACGCGCCGCCCGCAGGGTCAAATCGGTGTCTTCGGAAACGCCGGGAATTTCCCGCTCCCGCGCGATGACGCCATCGTTACGCAGCGTCAGCGTGAGAATATCCGCCAGATCGATCAGCGTGAAAAGGCTTTCGAGACAGTGATAGCCATCATCGCGCCGCCCCGTGATGTGCAGAAAAAGATTGAGCTTGGCCGGCGCGGGGAAGCGGTAAGTGTTCATGCTCACCGTCACCGCGACGCTTCCGGCAGCGTGATCGTGTCGATCTTGAGCCGCAATCCGACCGTCTCGCCGTAGCGAATGTCGAGCCGATCCGGCTGGCGTGACTCCGCGTAGCTGTACTGAACTTCCCAACCGTGCTGGCGCAGGCTGTCGATGCGTCCGGCCGCATCGCGTGTCACCGCCGCCGCGCCGGGCGACGCCACACCGCGCAGCCAATACGACAGGCTTTCCACCGGCACCGGAAAGCCGAGCGTTTGCGTGGTCAGTTCGTCCCAATTCGTCACCTGTTGTGCGCGCGGCGCGCGGCCGACTTGCTCGACGGTCACGGTGTCACCCTCGCGCGCCAGGCGAGCGACGGTCGCGCCAAGCGGCGCAATGAGTTTGATCTCGTCCGCATCCGGCGCGTGTTGCCAGTCGAAACGCGCCGCCAATGCTTCTTCCCCGTGATTTGTCGAAAACCGCGCCGAGAAACGGCCTTGCGCGTGGAACGATGAATCCGCCGCCGCCTGAGAAATCTCGCTCTCACCCGACAAATGCGTGCATCCCGTGGTTGACAGCACGAAGACCAACGCAAGTGTCCACAGCGAGGAAAAGCGGTCAGGCTTGCTCCTTCCCCCTTTGGGGGAAGGTTGGGATGGGGGCTTCAATCTTGAAAATGCGTGATTCACAGGTATGTTGCTGCTCCCACTCTTGACCCCTACCCCACCCCTTCCCCAGAGGGGAAGGGAGAAAACGCCGATCTTCGTCATCATGGCGTCGCCGTCGTCGATGTTCCCTCAGCCTTCGGCACGCCGAGCCGCTTCATCGTCTCGCGGATCGTCACATCATTTGTCTCTTTATCCGCTGCTTTGTCCATCCCCAGTGCCCATACTTTCCGCGCTTCGTCGAAACGTTTCAGTTGCCACAACACTTCGCCCCAATGCGCTGCCACTTCGGCGTCCGGCTGTTTCTCCCACGCCTGCTGCAAGAAAGGCACGGCCTCTTCCATTTTGCCCTGACGGTAACGCGCCCAGCCCATGCTGTCGAGAATCGCGCCGTCGTCGGGTATCGCCTGATGCGCTTTCTCAATCAACGCTGCGCCTTCTTCGACATTGAGTTTGTGATCCACCAGCGTGTAGCCCAGCGCATTCTGCACAAACGGCTCATCCGGCTTTTGTTTCAACGCCGCCCGCAAATGCTCTTCCGCTTTTTTCAGATGGCCGAGTTTTTCTTCGACCAGTCCCAAATCCATCAACAGATCGACTGATTCGGAAAACTCCGCAACGCCTTTTTCAAGCACATCGCGCGCGCCTTTCCAATCGTCGCCGTCGCGCAGAATGTGCGCCCGCAACTGCAACACGCTGATCCGTTCTTCTATCGTCACCGCCGGCAATTCCGTCAACAACGCCAACGCTTCGTCGCGCTTGCCGTTTTGCGCCAGCAATGCCGCCAAGTGTATTTGCACACGCCACAAATCATCGCCGCCATCGACCTGGCGATACCACGCAATCGCTTCCAGCGGGCGCTTCTCATCTTCGGCAATGCGCGCGTACATGATGCGCACCGCGTTGACCTTCTCGACGTTCTCTTTCTTCCCGACCTCATCGAGCAACTGCTGCGCCGACGCCTGATCGTTCAACTTGATCGACAACGCGCCCGCCGCCATCAACGCAGTGTCGGCGCCGCTGTCCTTCCACACCTTGAGAAACCATTCGCGCGCTTCCGAATACTGCTTCTGCTGAACATAGGC
>JAITBX010000077.1 GCA_031283405.1 Burkholderiales bacterium
CTGCCGTTGCTGTCGTAGGTGTACCAAGGAACGAAGATATATTTGGCGTCGTTGGGAAAACCCATGATAACGGTCAAGCCCCAGCCGCTTTCATTGGCGTTAGCCCATTGCCCGGTATATACGCGGGTGGGGCCGTACTGTGTGACCGGCGCAGCGGTCGGCGCCAGCCATTGTTTGATCGAGTCGTAAACCAGATAGATGCTCGAATAACAATCGGCGTTGGCGCTATTGTTGGTGATAACGTTTACAGCCCGTCCCGAGTTCGAGCAATCGGCCGCGCCGCCTTGAAGTCCGCCCCGCAGGTAGTAGTTGCCGTTCGACAGAGTGAACAGTCCTGATCCGCTGCTTCCTCCTTCGGTAGTGCCTTCCGACCAGCTCACCAGAGTCAGATTTGAACGGGTTACGCCCCCTTCAGCGCTGGAGAACATGGTATCGCAGGTTTTTCCTTCTCCTTTGCCGACGCTGACTTTTTTGATGTCCCGATTAGGGTGGTGAATGCCGATCATAGCGCCGCTTGAGAAACGGCTGTTGGCATCCCAGCCCGCCAGATAAGAACCGGTCGGAGCGGCATCGTTGAGTTGAAGCAACGAGGTGTCCGTAGATGCCTGACTGTGCAAAATTTTGGCGCCGCCGGTTCGGGAGGTGTAGCTGGGGTTTTTGGCGGAACCTCCGCAACTGGCAGCTTCGTCAAACCAGAACGTGTTGAGAGTATTGGCAAGCGATTGAGCGCTCGCGCCAACCTCGGAGATCAAGCAGTGGTTGGCGCTCCAGAAATAAGGCGTTTGTGAATTGTTGGTGTCGTTCAGCAAAGTTCCCGTGCAGCCATAAGAGTATGCGTTGTCTGTGGTCACCGTTCTGGCGACGGCCTTGGCGGTATTCTGAAAAGAACTTCCGAGAGAGGACTTGCAGGCAACATCAATTTCGCAATATTGCGACGCCTTGACGACAGGCGCGGCACTGAAACCATCCTGCGCCGAAGTGAAAAGATGCGACACTGCATTCAAGCGAACTTTGACTTCTTCCGGCTTGATGGGTGAAGGCAAAAAGATTTCGATATTTTGGGTTTCACCCTCGGTGATCGGCGTCCAGTAAATCTGATTGTCGTCGCGCAGCGCATTGGCTTCCTGACCGCTGACGACGCCGATGACTCTTTCCGGCGCAGCAGAACCGGAGAAACGCAGTTCGGCGCTGTCGGGCAGCGCGCGAATCTGCAACGCGGCGCGCAGGCCGTGAGCGTCGGGCGAGGTGATTGCCCAGTGAGCAACGTAGCCGCCGCCGTTGCTTTTCCAGTTCAGCGCGGGCGGCGTATCGGCGTCGATCTCGGTAGCGGCGTTGCGATTGACGCCGATTTTGAGGGCTTTGGCGCGGAGACGTCCGTTTTCCACATCAGGGCTGTTTTCTTCCTGCAACGATTTCAGCGCCGACGCGGGCAACGATCTGAACATGATGGCAGTCGTTGTTTTGCTATCTGCCGCCGAACGCCAGAAAACGGCTTCTTCGGCTTTGGTCGAGGTGACCGGCGCGCCTTCGACGCGCATCACGTCGGCAGAAAATGCGGCGGACGCAAAGAGCGTCAGCGCGGCTGCCAATAAGCCGATGACTCCGCAACGGTTGAACCGGTGAAAACAATTTCTCGTAAGGGGGGGGGTAAAACTCACGTTTTTCTCCTCGCAGAAAGAATGGATAGGGGATTGGAAAACGTAGGGTAGAAGAAATGGGGAAAAAGAGCAAGACCAATGCCATTTTTGGATTGCGGAACCTGCACTGAGCGAAGCGAACGAGTCGTTTTGCCCCTCACAAAGGTTGGGTAAAATAGCCTCTTTCTGCACAAGGATTTTTCCATCGGAGACAAGGCAGGCCTTGTCTCTACGAATGGCTTGATAATGCGCGAGCGGCAGAACCCCTGATCCCTGATGCCATTCCCCTCCTTGGAGGGGTGGGCGCCCTGAGCCTGACGAAGGGCGGACGGGGTGGTTGTTGCGGGCGATCACAGATCGCCCCTACGATTCTGATGCTCGATGTGGCGCGGGCGGGTTTGAAACCCGCCCCTACACTCCTGATGCCTGATCCCTGATGCCTGATTCCTGTTTCACCCGCTGCACTTTTTTGACGCCGGTGACGCGGCGCAACCCGCGCAGCACGTCGGCCAGTTGCTGGCGGTCGCGCACTTCGATCAGGAATTGCATGGCCGGCGGCACTTGTCCTTGCGGCCGCTCGATGTTGACTTGGAGGATGTTGGCGCCGGCCTGCGCAATGGCGCCGGCTTGATCGGCCAGTCCGCCCTGCCGATCCGGCGCCCATGAGCGAACCTCGGTGAGAAATAATTTTTGCGAGGTCTTTTCAGGCCACGTCATTTCGATCCATTCGCCCGGCTGATCTGCGTGTTGTTTCAAGACGGCGCAATCGCGGACATGAACTTCCAATCCCTGTCCGGGACGAAACCAGCCGATGATCGGATCGTTCGGCAAGGGGCGACAACATGTCGCGTAACGCAAAATGTCGTTGTCGCTGTCTTGCAGTTGCACTTCTTCATGGCGTCGTTGTGAAAAAGGTTGCGTCAGCGTTTTCGCCACGATGTCGCGCAACTGCAATACTTTGCCGCGACGCTGCACCGGAGCTTGATTGCCGCGCAAGCGCTGGGCGAAGGTTTGCGCAACGGTGAAAGGCAAGCGCTTGCCGCGACCGATGTCGGTGAAGAGATCGGCGATGGTTTTGACTTTCTGACTTTCGGCAAAAGCCTTCCATTGTTCCGCCGTGATGTTTTTGGCGTCGAGCTTGAAAATAGCCAGCGCGTAACCGAACAAACGTTCGCCGAGCGCCGACGACGCTTGTTGCTGTTGATTCTTGAGATAGTTGCGAATGGCCGAGCGCGCTCTGCCGGTGACGACGAGCGAGAGCCAGGCCGGCATCGGTTGCGCGCCGGGGTCGGTCAGCACTTCGACTTGATGGCCGTTTTTCAGCACGGTGCGCAACGGCATGATTTCATGATCGATCCGCGCGCCGGTGCAATGGTTGCCGACATCGGTGTGAATGCTGTAAGCGAAATCAAGCACGGTCGCGCCGCGCGGCAGCACCATGATGCGTCCCTTGGGCGTAAAGACGTAAATTTCTTCGGGGAAAAGATCGCGCTTGATGTTATCGACGAACTCGCGCGAATCGTCGCCGCCGGTTTGCATTTCGAGCAGACCTTTCAACCAGCGATGGGTGTTTTGCTGCGCTTCGGCCAGTTGTTCGAGGTCGCTTGCCGAGCGGTACATCCAGTACGCCGCGACGCCGTTCTCGGCGATCAAGTCCATGTCGCGGGTGCGAATCTGCACGTCGATGGGAACGCTGTCGGGCCCGAACAACGTGGTGTGCAGCGCTTGATAGCCGTTGGCTTTCGGAATCGCAATGTAGTCTTTGAAACGCCCCGGCAGCGGCTTGTAGATTTCGTGCAGCACGCCCAGCGCGGTGTAGCAGGCGTTGCGCGAATCGGTCAGCACCAGCACGCCATGCGATTCCATCACTTGCTGCAACAGCAAGTGTTTCTCGCGCATCTTGTTATAGATGGAACAAACGGTTTTCTCGCGGGCGCGGACTTCGGCGTTAAGTTGCGGCTGCTGCGCCAGCCGCTCGCGCATGAGCGACAACACGCTGTCAACGGCATCGCTGCGGGCAGCGCGAATCTTGGCGATAACGCCGCCGAGCACGCGATGGCGGTACGGGTTCAGATATTTGAACGACAGATCAAGCAAACCTTGCCGCAGCGCGTACAAGCCGAGCCGCTGCGCAATCGGCGCGTAAATGTCGCGCGTTTCACGGGCGATGCGGCGGCGCGACGCTAAACTCATCGCACTCAAGGTTTGCATGTTGTGGAAACGGTCGGCGAGTTTGATCAGAATCACGCGCACATCGCGCGCCATCGCCAGCACCATTTTGCTGAAAGTTTCCGTTTGCGCTTCTTCGCGCGAGGAGAAGTCGAGTTGGTTGAGCTTGGACACTGCGTCCACCAGATCGGCGACGACGCTGTCGAACTCTCGCGTCAGCTCTTCTTTGCTGGCCGGCGTGTCTTCGAGCACATCGTGCAACAGCGCGGCG
>JAITBX010000121.1 GCA_031283405.1 Burkholderiales bacterium
GCGGAGGCGGGCATTTTGCACATCGCCGAGCAGGGCGCGCGCGGGCAAAAACAATTTGTCGAGGTCGGCAAGGTGCTGAACGAGGTGGTCGAGCGAATCGAGTTGTTGTACGAGCGCGATGATCCGTCGGAGGTGACCGGCGTGCCGACCGGCTTCCACGATCTCGACCGGATGACTTCCGGTTTTCAGGAAGGCGATTTGATTATCGTCGCCGGACGGCCTTCGATGGGCAAGACGGCGCTGGCGCTCAATATCGGCGAATATGTGGCGCTGCATGCGCATTTGCCGGTGGCGGTGTTCTCGATGGAAATGTCTTCGACGCAACTGGCGTTGCGGCTGATCGGATCGGTAGGGCGTTTGTCAAGTCAGAATTTGCGGATCGGCCGCTTGCAGCAGGATGATTGGGACAAGTTGTCGCACGCGCTGGGGCGTTTGAACGAAGCGCCGATCCTGATCGACGAAACGCCGGCGCTGAATGTGATCGAGGTGCGTTCGCGGGCGCGGCGGCTGAAGCGTCAATACAAAAAGCTCGGCATGATTATCGTTGACTATTTGCAGTTGATGCAGGCCAGCACGAGCGGCGAGAATCGCGCCACGGAGATTTCGGAAATCTCGCGCTCGCTGAAAGCGCTGGCGAAGGAATTGAATGTGCCGGTCGTGGCGCTGTCGCAGTTGAATCGCAGTCTTGAGCAGCGCCCCAATAAAAGGCCCGTCATGTCGGATTTGCGCGAATCCGGCGCGATCGAGCAAGACGCCGACGTGATTCTTTTCATTTACCGCGACGAAGTTTACAACCCCGAGACGCAGGAAAAAGGCACTGCCGAAATCATCATCGGCAAACAACGGAACGGGCCGATCGGCACGATCCGGTTGACTTTTCTGGGCGAGTACACGCGCTTTGAAAATCATGTGGCGACGGGAAATTATTGACGACGAACACAACAGAAAGCATCGAGCAACAGTAGCCGTAACGCGATATATTTTTTACAACATATTGAATAACAATTCAGGCAACGTGGTTACAACGCCTCTGCCTTGACTTGGATCAACATAAAACTTTGTCACATAAGTATCATCACACGGAATGAACACTGGCTGGCCTGAATGGCTAGTTGCCGGTCAACCGAAAGGGGAGGAGATAGCTGTGAACCTGTCAGGGATTTTGGTGGTAGCAATGCCTGAGCGTTGTGAGGAAGTCGCTGAGGCGTTGGCCGCCCTGCCGGGAATCGAGGTGTATCAGAAAGACCCTGCCAGCGGGAAAATCGTCGTTGTGCAGGAGGCTCCCACCATTGAAAATGAAGCTGCGGGCGCTCGAGCGTTGCAAAACATTCCGGGCGTCGTTTCTGTCAGCATGGTTTATCACTATTTTGGCGAAGACCCGTCTCTCGGGTCTTCATCTGTTTCTGTTCCAACGTCGCATTGATTTTTCCATCAACCTTCGCGCTTAGCGCTCACTGATGCTTAAAGGAGTTCACATGACCAGCCTGTCACGCCGAGAATTCATCAAAACAAGTATTGCCGCAACGACCGCCGCAACGGTCGGTCTTCCGGTCACGAAAGCAGCCTTGGCGCAAGCCAACGCGGCGGAGGCCGGGTGGAAATGGGATAAAGGGGTCTGCCGCTTCTGCGGCACCGGTTGCGGCGAACAAATCGCCACGTTCAATGGCAAGATCGTCGCCATCAAAGGCGACCCCGATGCCCCGGTCAACCGAGGGCTGAATTGCATCAAAGGCTATTTCAATGGCCGTATCCTGTACGGTGAAGACCGTCTGACCAAACCGCTGATGCGGATGAAAGACGGAAAGTTCGACAAGAGCGGCGATTTCGTGCCGGTGTCGTGGGAGCAGGCGTTCGACGAAATGGAACGCCAGTTCAAAAAGACGTACAAGGCCAAAGGGCCGTCCGCCATTGCGATGCTGACTTCCGGGCAATCGCTGATTCAGGAAGGCTACGTTGCCGCCAAGCTGATGAAAGCCGGTTTCCGCTCGAATAATATCGACCCGAATGCGCGTCTGTGCATGGCGAGCGCCGTGGTGGCGTTCATTCAGGCGTTCGGTATCGACGAGCCGGCCAACAACTACAGCGATATTGAACTGGCCGACACGATGGTGCTGTGGGGCGCCAACATGGCGGAAGCGCACCCGATCCTGTGGTCGCGCGTGATCGATCGGCAGTTGTCGAACAAGGACGTTCGCATCATCAACGTCACGACGTACCGCAATATGTGTTCGGACAAGGCCGATCTCGAAATCATCTTCAAACCGAACAGCGATCTGGCGATTCTGAACTACATCTGCCGCGAAATCATCGCGCGCAATGCGGTCAACACCGATTTCGTCAACAAGCATTGCGTCTTTACGACCGGGCCTTACGACATCGGCTACGGCATGCGACCGACCGACAAGTTTGCGTTCGAGGCCGAGAAAGACACGCTGAAGAAGCAACTGGTTTATATGCTCGACAAGCACGAAGCGATCGCCCAACGGCGCCCGGACATGGCGGGCAAGGAAGTTGAGCAGAAAGCGGCGGCAACAGCCGGCGCGCATTGGCACATCACTTTTGACGACTACAAGAAAGCGCTGGAGCCGTACACGCTCGATTTCGTCGCCGAAGTAGCCAAGGGCGATCCCGACGAATCCATCGCCGATTTCAAGAAAAAACTCCAACAATTGGCCGACGCTTGCATCACCAAGCGCAACCTGATGTCGTTCTGGACGATGGGGATGAATCAGCACGTTCGCGGCGTGTGGGTCAACGAATTGGTCTATGCGATGCACCTCTTGCAAGGCAAGCATGGCCTGCCGGGCAACGGCGCTTTCTCGCTGACCGGCCAGCCGTCGGCGTGCGGCACGGCGCGCGAAGTGGGAACGTTTGCGCATCGTCTGCCGGCAGACCTGCTGGTTGATAATCCCAAGCATCGCGAAATGACCGCGAAGATATGGAATCTGCCGGCCAATACGCTGAACCCGAAGATCGGCACGCCGATCATGGTGGCGTTGCGCGGTCTGGAAGACGGCTCGGTGAATTTCGTGTGGACGCAGACAGTCAATCTGTGGCAGTCCACGCCGAACTCAAACCACTGGCTGAAAGCGGCGAAGAAACCGGAAAACTTCATCGTCGTCTCCGATTCCTATCCGACGCTTTCCGGCAAAGTTGCCGACCTCATCCTGCCGACGGCGATGATCTTCGAGAAATGGGGCGCTTACGGCAACGCCGAGCGTCGCACCCAATTCTGGCGTCAGCAAGTCGAAGCCCCGGGCGAAGCGCGTTCCGACGTTTGGATCATGCTGCAATTCGCCAAACGCTTCAAACTGAAAGAAGTGTGGGGCGAACAAGCGCTGCCGGGTCTCAAGGAAGACGGCTATCCCGACAACAAGCTGCCCAACGTTCTCGAAGAAGCGAAGAAGATGGGCTACACCGAAGACACGACGCTGTACGATGCGCTGTTTGCAACGCCGGCCAACAAGAAAGTGGCTTGGCCTGATCCTGTCGCCAAAGGCGCCAAGAACTCGACAGTCGATTTCCTGGGTGACGGCTGGTTCGTCGAGAAGGCGCTGTTTGAAGAATATCGGCAGTTCACCGTCGGCCATCATCATGACTTGGCGCCGTTTGATGCCTATTACGCCGATAACGTGCGTGGTCTGTGCTGGCCGGTCGTGAACGGCAAAGAAACCCACTGGCGTTTCTCGGAAGGCAACGATCCGTATGTGAAAGCCGGCGAAGGCTTCAACTTCTACGGCCCGCTGATGAAAGCGATCCCGTCGGGCAATCTCGACAAGGTGACCGAGCCGACGCCGAAACCGCTGGCAGGCAAGGCGAAGATTTTCTTCCGCCCCTACGCTGCGTATCCCGAGCAGCCCGACAGTAAATACGATCTGCTGCTGGTGACTGGTCGCATCCTTGAACATTGGCACACCGGCACGATGACCCGCCGCGTTCCCGAACTGAACAAGGCGGCGCCGACATCGGTGCTGTACATGCACCCGGCTTACGCCAAAGCGCGCGGCTTGGCGCACAACGATATTGCGATGGTCGAGTCGCGGCGCGGCAAAGTCAAGTTTGTGGTTGATACCAAGGGTCGCAACAAGATGCCCAAGGGTTCGGTATTCGCCGCCTTCTTCGACGAAGCGGTGCAGACCAACCAGTTGGTGCTTGATGCTGCTGATCCGATCTCGGCTGAACCCGATTTCAAGAAATCGGCAGTCAAGGTTACCAAG
>JAITBX010000131.1 GCA_031283405.1 Burkholderiales bacterium
AGCCTCCACCCTAACCCTCCCCCAGCGGGGGAGGGTTAGGGGCTCCTTCCCCCCCGGGGCGAAGGTTGGGATGGGGGCAACGGAAGTAAAGAATGAAATCATGAATCGTACCTCTGGAGCATCAACGTTTCACTTAAAACCGTTCTAAGTTATTAATCAACGCATCACCCAGGCGGCGGCAACACGCGCGTCAGAAACGCGCCGACATCGCGCAATTCCTGCTCGGTGGCCGAATGCGGCATCGAATAAGTTTGCCATTCGACATCGTAGCGGAGCGCTTGCAAGGCATCGCGCGACATCTCGGCCCATCGCGGCAACACCACCGGGTCTATCGTGCCGTGCGCCATGAAGATCGGCGTTTGGCGATTGGCGTCGTTCGCTTCCTGCGCCATCGTTTCGGCGCCCATCAGATACGTTGACAGCGCCACGATTCCCGCCAATTTCTTTGAGTGCCGTAATCCCGCATATAGTGCCACAGCGCCGCCTTGCGAAAACCCCGCCAGAACCGTTCGCGACGGCGTAATTCCGCGCTCGTATTCGTGATTCAACAGCGCTTCGATATTCTCCTGCGACGCCCGCATCCCGTCGAGGTCGCAACGCGCATTCAAAGCATCGTCAAAAACATCGTACCAGGCGCGCATCCGGTAACCCTGATTGATCGTAACCGGCATCATCGGCGCGTTCGGAAAAAGAAAACGGATACGCGCCGACGGCGGCAACTCCAGCGCGCCCACTTCCGCCGCCCAACTGCTGCCGGAATCCCCCAGACCGTGCATCCAGATCACAAGAGCGTCGGGGTTCGGTTGCGTTTCGATTTCAACGGAAGAAAGAAGCGAGGCGGTCATGGAAGTCTCCTGCAAAAAGTGCATTATACGCATTCCTTTGCGTGCAGGCGCTAATTGAATCTTTCGATAATCGAGCGTATAAGGAAACTTTTAGAGTCGCAGCCTGAAATGAAGCGAAAACCATCGAAAAAGAGAGCATCACCCATGAGCGTTTTCAAAGCGTGTGCCGCATGGTTTTTTCTTGCGTTGGCGTTATCTGCGCAAGCGCAGCCCTGTCCGCAGTTTGACAGTCGCGGAGTCGTCGCGGCATCGGAGGTTTTGAGTCTCGAAGGTCGGCTCATTTATCACGACGGGCTTCGCAAGTGGTATGAACTGAAACTGGATCAGCCGCGATGCGGGCAAGCGTCTATTCAACTCACCACATCGGAGGGGTTGGGCGATGACGCGCCGTTTGAAGCGCTCAGAGGGTGCCGCGTTGTTTCCTTAGGCGCTCTCGATCTTGCGCCGACCGGCTACTATTCGCGCGACGTTTTTCAGAGCGTGCAGCATATCGAGGGCAAGGGAGAATGCCGACGAAAGCCTCCGCTCCCTGATTATTCAAAAGCCAAGCCCGACAAGCGCGTCAGCCAATATCGAGTCGATATGGAAGCCCATTACACGACCGATCAACCGATTCGCTTTCGCGTCACCGATATGAGCAAGGGCGTGAATAAAAACACAAACCAGAACAAAGGCAAGGAACTGCGTCCGTGGCAAGCCTACGCGAGTTACAACCTTACCGGCGCCTTTGTTTTATACGGTAACTGCGCCGAAGGGTTTGCCGTGGACAAAGTTTTCGGCACGCCGCAAGCACATCCGTTGCACTTTATCGAACCGCGAGACCCGGGCAACAGAGCAATGTTCGATCCAGAGAGCGCAGCGGCGAAAGGCAAGACAAAGCTGCGCTTGGGCTATACCTGCGTGCGCGTGGGGGAGTAGTGTGAAACCGGATACGCGGCTTGTAGTAGAATCATAACAATTTCATTTTTCACGAGCGAAGGTTTCCCTCTAAAGACAATCATGAACAATCTCCTGAAAATAGCGTTGTTTGTTCTCGTCGCGTGGCTGATATGGCACTATGTCTTTTCGTCAAACGCAATAACGCGCGACACGTATCGACAATCGCAAACTGCCGTTGTTCTCTTTACAGCCAATGGTTGCGCTCCCTGTAATGCAGCCAAAGAATTTTTGGAGAAAAGAAATATGCCCTTCGTTGAATGCAACGTTGAAAAAGAAGAGAAATGCATGAAGCAATTCGACAGTTTTGACGATAAAATTTTGCCGCGCTGGGTTTATCAAGGAAAAACAGGAGTAATGTTTTCTGAGGAGGAATGGCGCGGGCAGTTTTTCAACGAATTTGCTTTCGGCAAGCCTGCGCCCGCGTACATGAATAGTCGGGCAAATGGAGACCTCTTGATCTATACCACCTCAAGCTGCCCTTACTGCGCGCAAGCCCGATCATGGCTCGCAAAGAATAAAATTTCTTATACAGAATGCAATATTACCGTTGATCGCTTTTGCAACGACGACTTGGCGCGCTTGGGCAGTAAAGCTGTCCCCAGATGGGTCTATCGGGATCAAACAGGCACCGGCTTCGGAGAAAGCAATTGGCGCGCCATGTTTGGCAATAAATCTTAGGCGCTGTTAAGAGCCCCCATTGCTTTTGAAGCGATTAGCGAGCGTAGGGCGGATAAGGCTCTCCGCCTTCGCGGGGGCAGCCTCCAGTCGTTATCCGCCGATCAATCACTCGTCAAAATGAAAACGGTGGATGACGCCGCTTCGCGGCTTATCCACCCTACGCTTGAAAAGACCGTAGGCTGGGTTGAGCTTGCGAAACCCAGCAAAGAGACTGATCTTCGATCAATACTGAACTTCCAGCGCTTTGCACAGAAACTTCATTAGCGGCACGGAGGCGGCGAAGCGCTGCGCGGTGAGTTTGACGAAATCGGGTGAGATCACTTCCGCTTTCGACAGCGGCGCCAGCGCGATGAAATCTTTGCGTTTGAGATCGTCGATTGCCACATGATCTGCCGCAAAGCCGCGCGGCGGCCGGCGCAATGAATCACCGTTCAACAACCAGTGCGCGTTGAGTTTTTTGTCGTCGCGCGCTTTGAACCACTGTTCGGGATTTTGCGCGATGGCGTTGCGAGTTTTCCAGAGCGCGTCCGCTTCCGGATGCCAGCAGCCGACGGCGAAAAAGCATTCGCTGTTTTCGATGTGGACATAGAAGCCGGGAGCGTGCACATCCTTTCCGAGTTCGTGGCGAAACTGAATGCCGATGTTGGTTTTGTATGGTGTTTTGTCGTTCGCGTAGCGGGTGTCGCGATAGACTCGCATCAACGAGCCGCCCATTTTGCGAGCGTCGGCGCGGAAGTGCGGCGCGAATTTTTTCAACGGCGTTACCATCGCGTCGATGAAATCCAGCGCCGGTTCGCGCACCAATGTTTCGTAGCGAGATTTGTTTTCCGCGAACCAGACGCGGTTATTGTTGGCGTTGAGTTCGCTGAGAAATTTGAAAGTGTTTTTGGTGAACATGGCAACGCTCAGGCCGCCGCCAAATCCACGGCTTCGGCAATATCGACGGCGACCACACGCGATACGCCCGGGTCGGGCATGGTGATGCCGATCAATTGCACCGCCATTTCCATCGACAGTTTGTTGTGCGAGATGAACAGGAATTGGGTTTGCGCGCTCATTTCGCGCACCAGGTTGCAGAAGCGAACGGTGTTGGTATCGTCGAGCGGCGCATCGACTTCGTCGAGCAAACAGAACGGGGCAGGATTCAACTGGAAGATCGCAAACACCAGTGCGGTTGCGGTCAACGCTTTTTCGCCACCGGAAAGCAAATGGATCGAAGTGTTGCGCTTACCCGGAGGTTGCGCGAATACTTGAATGCCGGAGTCGAGAATTTCTTCGCCCGCCAACACCAATCGCGCTTGACCTCCGCCGAACAATGTCGGGAACAGCCGCGCGAAATTGCTGTTGACGATGTCGAAAGTTTGTTGCACCAATTCGCGCGTCTCTTTGTCGATCTGGCGAATGGCGTTTTCCAGCGTCGTCATCGCTTCAGTGAGATCGGCGGCTTGTTTGTCGAGATAAGTTTTGCGCTCTTCGGCGGCGGACAATTCTTCGAGCGCGGCCAAATTCACCGCGCCGAGCGCGGCGATAGCTTTTTGCAAACGGTCGATTTCATTGTTGAGCGAACCTCTGCCCCAAGCCTTGAGCATGTCGGGCAGAGCGGCGAGGTCGGCGCCGGCTTCGTCGAGTTGTTCGGCGAATTGTTTTTCCTGAACGATGGAGGTTTCCACTTTCACGCGCATATCTCCGATGCGCGCACGCGCCGGTTCGAGCTGATGTTCGGCAGCCAAGCGCGATTCTTCGGCGGCGCGCAATTCGGAAGTCAACGTTTCGAGTCGATTGCGCGCTTCGGCCAACGCTTGCTCGGCGTCGGCGCGAACGGTCAACTGCTGTTGCAACGACGCTTCGATCGGCGACCAGTCGATCGCTTGTTGCTCGTTCGACAACTGGCCGAGAAGATTTTGCTGCTGCGTTTTTTGCGCTGCCAATGATTGACGGCGACGCCCCAACTCCTGCAAATGTTCGCGGGCGCTGCGCTCGGCAAAGCGCGCTTCCTGCGCGGCGTTTTCGGCGAGACGCACACGCTCGCGGCCGCGCGCCGACGCAACATCGGCTTCGTTGCGCGTGTGCCGCAAACTTTCACGCTGCGCCATTCTGTCGTGCAACTGCATTTGCGCTTCGCCGATTTCGGCGGCGATGGTTTCGCGCTGCTCGGCTTCTTGCGTTTCCAGCATTTTGATTTCGTCGCTGTCGCGGGTCAGTTGCGCTTTGCGGCCGGCGAAGGCTTCGGCTTCTTTGCGCAACTGCGTGAGTTCCAGTTCGAGGTTGTGGCAACGTTTTTGTTGCGAGGCTAATGCTGCACGCTGATTCTGTTCGTTCGTTTGCGCCTCGGCCAATGCTTCTTCGGCGGCATCGAGCGCTTGCCGCGCTTCCTGTGCTTGCGCGTCGGCCAGCGCGATGTGTTCGTCGAGTTGCGCCAGTTCGCGCTGACGAATGATGACTCCGTGCAATTCGCTATCGGGCGCAAACAAGGTGACGCTTTGCGCTGTGACGATGTGGCCTTGCGGCGCGACGAAACTGCCGCCGGGAGGCAAATCGGCGCGGTCGGTCAGCGCTTGTGCCAGCGAATCGCGGCAACGCACGCCGTACAACATATCGGCGAGCAACGGCGCAAAGCGCGAATCCTTGATGCGCAGTTTGTGATAGAGCGCATCATTCGGCGGCGAAACGAGCGCAGCGCCGGAACGTTGCGCCGAGAACAAAGTCAGTTTCGGCGTGGCGTTTGTCGTTGCGTCACTGCTGTCAATCCAGCGCGCGACATCGGAGAGCGAATCGAGTTCCAGCGCATTCAAGCGTTCGCGTAGTGCTGCTTCCAGCGCATCTTCCCAACCGGCTTCGATGTCGAGCTTTTGCCACAACCGCGCCGCTTCGTTCAATCCTTTTTGCGTCAACCAGGCGTCGGTATCGGGGCGTCCGAT
>JAITBX010000129.1 GCA_031283405.1 Burkholderiales bacterium
GGAATGTTGGCGGACGCGATTTGGTGTTTCGAGAAAGCCGTCAAAGAACCGCAGTCTTCGCAAGAAGCGACGTTTCTTCTCGGCGGCGCATGGTGGGCGCTTGGCGATGCCGGTAAAGCGTATTCGGTGTGGCGTCAGGGTTACGCCGCGTATCCGGCGGCGTTGCCTTGTTTGCAGGCGATGTCCGAAGCCTTGCTTTACTTGGGAGATTTGGGCGACGCGGCTGAACACGCTGCCGAGATTCTGAAAATCAAAAACGATGAGCCGCGCGCAGAAACACTGCGCGCCATTTCGTTGGCGGCGGAGGGAGATGTATCTTCGTGGCAGAAGCTGGAGCAATGGGCGGAAGAACGGAAAGTCATTTTTTGTGACCCTGCTTTTGCGAGGGCTTTGGCAAAAACCGTCGGGGCAAGCGATGAAGAAAGCGGCAAAGGAAATGGGGCGACCGTCGAAGCGAAGCAGCGATTTTCCGAGAGATGTCTTGCGCTGGAAATCGCTTGGCCGCCCGTGTTGAAAATGGCGATGTTGAGTAAAATTTTGCCGTTGCCGCATCGAAGAGCATTTTATGTGGAGAAAGCGCAAACGCTTTTCGACGAAGCGATTCTCGAGCAGGACAGCGACGGCATCCGTTCGTTGGCGCTCGTTTTGCGGCAGATCGGGCGCGTCGATGTGGCGAGCGATTTTTTCCGATGGTACGGCGAGATTCAGGAAGCGGTTCACGCCAGAAGAAAGCAGCAGACAGACGTGCTGCCGTTGCAATGGCGGCGACGCACCGCCGGAAAACGTTTACGGGTGTCGTTGTTGTTGCCGTTGTGGAGCGAGAGCAGCGAGGGCATCAAAAAGTGTTTGTCGACGTTGTTGCCGTTGCCGTATGAACTCGATATGTGGGCGGCAGGGAACGCGGAGATATGGCAGGCGTTCTTTGATTCCGAAGCAGATAATGCAGCGACGAACTCCGGGAAAACAAGCGTACGTTCGTTGCCGGTGTCTCCGGCAACGGTATTGAATTTGTTTGATTACGATGTGTTGATCGACTTTGCCGGAATGACTTGGCCGGTAGAAACGTTCTTTATCGAGCGACCGGCAAGACAAGTGTGGGCTTTTGTCGAAGGTCAAAAAAGGCTGGAAGGGTTGTCGTGGTGGAATCGTGTTTTTGAAACGCCACAAGATGTGAAAGAAGCGTTGGAGCTTTTGCAAAATGTGCTGATGCAGAAGAATCAGCCGTCGTCGGCTGCTTTTTCGGCACAGGAGTTTGTCGAGAAGAAAGATGCGGCGTTGAAAGCGCATCAAGAAGGAGATAGGGAAGGCGCGCGCTTGATTTATGGAACGCTGCTGAATGACCAGCCGGAGATGGCGCTCACGCATTATTTGGCGGGGATGCTGGCGCGCGATGGTGGCAACAGCGGCGGCAACAAGGAAAAAGCCATTGAACATCTTTCGAACGCTATTGCGGTTTTACCTGATTACGCCAAGCCGTATCAGATGCTTGCCGGTTTTTTGCTGGAAGAAAATTCTGATCGAGCGCAAGCGCTGATCGAAAAAGTTTTGCCCGCGATGCCGCAAGCCTTCGGCCTTCGCCAGATGGAAGGAAAAATTGCGGCGCGTCGCGGCGAATACGCGAAAGCGGAAACGATTTTCAGAACGCTTTTGTTGATGATGCCGGCGAACGCCGAAGCGCATTTCGATTTGGGAAGCGCGTTGCAGAAGCAAGGCCGCTTGCAGGAAGCGGCGCGCGCTTATCAGCGGGCGCTTTTGTTTGAGCCGGATTGGTGGGAGGCGCATTTTAATTTGGCGCAGTTGTTTCGTGAGCAGGGGCAATTCGAGGCGGCGAGCCGCGCTTATCGGTATGTGTTGTCGAAACAACCCAAACATGTCGGGGCATACGGAGGGCTGGGAGAGATTTTGAAGGCGAGCGGAAAGTTGCGGGAGTGGTTTGAAAATTTTCGGCAGTTTCAAAGTCATTGCCCGCAATCCATCACGTTAGCCTCACAGGGGCTGGATGCTTGCCGCTTCATCGGTGATTTCAAAGGCGTCGATTTTTTTCTCGACGGTTTGCGAAAAGGACTCTATAAGGCAGAAAGCGATGCTGACCTTGTTGATGTGCTGGGCTCGTTGCAACATCAGCTTCTTTATTTCGACATCGAGCCGGAGCTTTCGTTGCGCTTGGCCAGGATCTACGACGGGACAATGAAAAAGATGCTCGGAGCGCCGCTGCCGCGCCCGCAGAAAAGAAGGCCGGGAAAAATCCGCGTAGGCTATTTGTCGGGTGACTTGTGGGATCATGTAATGGGGCGGATGATGTGGCAGGCGGTGCAACATCACGACAAAGAAAAATTTGAGCTGTTCTTTTATTCGTTGAACAGCAAGCAGGATTCTGTCACAGAGCAATTTTTCCGGCTCGCCGATCACTTTCAGTTTTTGCCCGAACTCGGAGAGCGCGAGTTGGCGAGTCGGATCAGCGCCGACGATTTGGATATTTTGGTGGATTTGTCCACCCACACCAAAGGCTCCAGGCCGGAAATTCTGGCGTTAAAACCGGCAAGGGTACAGATTACGCATCTTGCGAGCGCGGGAACGCTGGGACTGTCGGCTATTGATTTCAAGCTGACCGATCGCGACGCCGATTTGGCGGAGATGCAACTTTATCAGCTTGAAACGTTTTTACCGATGCAGGGCTGCGTTTATCCTTATGTGCGGAGCGAAGTTGCTGTCGAACATCCTTATCATCGCAAGTCTTTGGGAATTGCGGAAGATGCGGTGTTGATCGGCGTTTTTGTGGCGCCGATAAAATTGTCGGCAAGATGTTTGGCGTTGTGGAGGCAAGTCCTGGAACAAATTCCGAAAGCCAGGCTGGTGTTTTCGCCGCTTTCCCCCGCTTTTATGCAGATTTATAAAAACGTGATGAAAAACGCCGGTATCGGCGAAGACCGTTATCTTTTTCTTTCAAGTCCTGCGAATAAAGAGCTGCGGCAAGCGAGATACAACATTATTGATTTTGTGTTGGATACGATGCCTTACGGCAATGTGAACGGAACGCTGGAACCGCTGAATGCCGGCGTGCCTGTCGTTACGCTTGTCGGGCGCCGTCACGGCGAGCGGTCGAGTTATTCGATTCTGAAAAATCTGGGCGAAACGCGAACGGTTGCGCAAAGCGGCAAAGAGTATGTTGAAATTGCGAAACGTTTGGCGAACGATCGCGCGTTCATGGATGATGTGCGTGCCGGGATTCGTAGGGGGTTGGAACATTCGCCGTTGGTGGATATGGAGCAGCATTGCCGGCATCTCGAAGAAGCGTATCTGAGCGCGCTCGAAATGAAAGCACCGGAAGTGTTCGACGAGATAATGCGTGCCTAATACAAGGGGCGAGGGGAGATTATTCTGACCGAAACCGCTGATGCCAGATCGTGATGATCCAGACGGGAAGAAGCGGCGCGGCAATCAGTAAAAGGCGCTCGGCTTGTTGTATAGAGCTAAACAACCACGAAAAAAGCGCCGGCAGTGCGATAACGGCAACCGAAACCAGCATGCCGCCCCACACGATGAGCGAGAGCGGCGCGATTTTGTTTTGCAGGCTTTCGCGGAAGTCGATAATGAGGGTTGCCAGCGCGGCGAGCCAGAGGAGGTGCCAGTTTTCGCCGGTGATGAAGTTGGATAACCAAGTGTCGAAGTCGGCGTCGAAATGAAGATTCGCCAATGCGGGAGAGAGTGAAGCTCCGGCTTGGGTCAGCGCTAAAGACCCCGCGACGGTGACGACGGGAAGCGCCAGCGCCAGATAACGTGTACTTTTAGGCAAAAGAATGCAGACGAGCGCCGGCAGCAACAAGGCCAGCCACAGATACGCTGCCGGCCACAGTGTGGCGGCGATGAGCGCGAAGAGCAACGCGCAGAACAAATCCAAGTCAAGCCATTGCTGCCGAAATAAAAATGAGCGCGCCCAGCGAACCAGCGACAGCGCCGCCAAAGTATAAGCGCCTGCCAGCGGCAAGTCGGGCAAGCCGGCCAGCGCGACATGGGTGTTGAGCAGCGGCAGTGATGCGACGAGCCACGCAGTGATCAGCGACGCAAAAGCGCTCAGCCCTTGATGGCGCATGAAGCCGTAAACGGCAAGCGTCAGCGCCAGCAACATGACCCACCACGGCAGATTCATCAACACATCATTCCATTCGCCGATGGTGACGCACATCCACGCTTGCAACAGCGGCAAGGTAGCGGGAAGATTCGGCGCGTTGTCGAAATAAACGTGACCACCGAGCCACGCGGCGCTGTCGCCGAAGGGCGCCAGTGTTTTCAGGCCGAAATAGACGTGCGCTTTCGACGCCCATTGAATCGACGCTTCCCACGGGAAGAGCGGTCGCGTGGACATTTCAAAAAACAGCAAACCGAAACGCAGCACAAGCCAAGCGAGCAGCGCGAAGAAGAAATAGCGCGTCAGTTTGGGCAGAGGGCAGACGGGACAATTTGCTTTGAGGTTTTGCAACGGCGCGCGTCGCCAAGCGATGAAGAACGCCAACGCGGCGATCAAAAGCAATGGCAGCGCGATGACGATGAAACCGAAAGGGATGCCGAGGAGCGCGTACACGCGCATCAAGCACGTCGTGAGCCAATAGCCCAGAAAAGCGCCAAGGCCGAGTCGCCAACAAATGTCGCCCGGCGTGTGCACTTCGGCGCGCGGCAGCGTTAGCGCCGACGCGGCGTAAAGCAAGGTAGCGCCGGTCAACCACGGCAAAAGCAAAGCGATCAATGCAAGAAGCCAAGTCATGGCGTCAACTCGAAAAGGGCAGAGCCTGCGTCGATGAGTTTGGCGTCGGCAGAAAGTTCGACGCCGGAAGGCAGGCGAATTTTTTTCTGGGCGGCATCGTATTGAACGCCGCGTTGTTGAAAGACGAGCAGGTAATCGCCGGGGCGCAGTTGGCGCGCATCAGGTTGCGTCGCGTTGAAATCGTAGAACACTTGATACGGATAAAGATGGTAAGCGGCGCGGCTTTTCAAATAAGCAACATCGGTCATGATGAAAATACGAACATGGTTTGCCGGCTGGCTTGTTGGTAACTCGGCGCGCGCTTTTTCGATAAAGGCGAAGAGTGCGCCGTCTTCGGCGGCCAAATGTTTTTGCGTCCAGTTTTTGCCGCCATACGTTTGCCAGGTTTGCGCGGCTTGTTGCGTCAGTTGAATGGTCCAGCGAAGATCGAGAACCATCCAGCCCAGACAGAAAAGCGCGACTCCGGCGTAAAGCCAGTGATGAGGCATGGCGCGCGGGAAATCGAGATAACGATCGCTCCAGCGTCGCCAGAGATAGAGCGCCGCTGCACCGATAAAGAGCAGCGCCAGCGCGGCGAGAACCAAGAGTGAGAGGGGAACCGTTCCCGGATCGTTCAGACGGAAAAAAGAAGTCCCGCGCCAGTCCGCGAAAGTGTTCCACTCTTTGATGCGCAGCCACAACGTTTCGGGCGCATCCATCGGATGTGCTCGAATGTTGGCAACAGTAAACGATTGCGGTGTTGAAAACTGCGTTGGAAGTTGCAGCGCGATAGCGAACCCTTGAATGTTGCCGACCCAACCCGATTCGCGAGCGACGTTGACCGGCGACAAACGGCCATTCTCGACTTCCAGATCGAGCTGACGCTGAGCATTGGGCGCGTAATCGGAGCGCCACAAAAGTTTGGCGGCGGTGTCGTCAGGAAGATTGGAAATCGTCCAATCGAGAACGGGATAATCGCGCGCCGGAAAGTGGGCGTTGACCATCAGCACGGCCAGTCCGTTGGTTTCGGGAGCAAAATATGCTTGATCGCGTTCAGGTTCGACGCCGACCAACGCGCCGCGCGCTACGGTGATGTCTTTCGGCGTCCATGTATTCACGGAAGCGCCGGAAAACCAGGCGCCAGGAATCGTCCAGGCCAGCCAGACCAGCGTGCATATCAGCAAGGAAGCGATAAAGAGAAGCAGCAACCCGCCCAGAAAGCGGCCTGAAGCCACATCGACAGGCGCGGGCGCAGGCGCTTCCGGCAAGGGAGGCGGCGCGAAGGGGGGCAGGGCGGGCGACGGAGCGGGAGGTAAAGTCATGACATAAAAATGGGCGCAGGCGCTCAAACCTCATCATACCGTGAGGGAGGCGGGACGCAAGCCGGTTTTTGCGTTGTCCTAAAAATTTTGTGTTGGGGGAGTTGCAAAAGAAAAACAGGTGTGCCATAATTCCGCTTCTGCGCTTTTGAAACCTTAAACAAGGTTCCCGAAGCAGTTCTTTAAGAAGATGGCGATTGATAGGTGTGGGTGCTGCTCATGTCGGCAAGTCGAATTTCCCTGACGCAAGTCAGAGAGATTTTGATAAGCGGACAGGTTTCAAAGAAATAAAGCAGTACTCATACGAAGAACGCAAGTGTGGCCGTCGAGAGATGGCCAGTCTTAACTGATTTCGAATGAGTTAATCAAGCAGAGATTAGACTGAAGAGTTTGATCCTGGCTCAGATTGAACGCTGGCGGCATGCTTTACACATGCAAGTCGAACGGCAGCATGGGCTTCGGCCTGATGGCGAGTGGCGAACGGGTGAGTAATGCATCGGAACGTGCCCCGTAGTGGGGGATAACCAGTCGAAAGACTGGCTAATACCGCATATGCTCTACGGAGGAAAGCGGGGGATCGCAAGACCTCGCGCTATGGGAGCGGCCGATGTCCGATTAGCTAGTTGGTAGGGTAAAGGCCTACCAAGGCGACGATCGGTAGCTGGTCTGAGAGGATGATCAGCCACACTGGGACTGAGACACGGCCCAGACTCCTACGGGAGGCAGCAGTGGGGAATTTTGGACAATGGGCGCAAGCCTGATCCAGCCATGCCGCGTGAGTGAAGAAGGCCTTCGGGTTGTAAAGCTCTTTTGTACGGAAAGAAAAGGTCGGGGTTAATACCCCCGATTCTTGACGGTACCGTAAGAATAAGCACCGGCTAACTACGTGCCAGCAGCCGCGGTAATACGTAGGGTGCAAGCGTTAATCGGAATTACTGGGCGTAAAGCGTGCGTAGGCGGTTCGTTGTGTCTGCCGTGAAATCCCCGGGCTTAACCTGGGAATGGCGGTGGAAACTGGCGAGCTTGAGTGTGGCAGAGGGGGGTGGAATTCCACGTGTAGCAGTGAAATGCGTAGAGATGTGGAGGAACACCGATGGCGAAGGCAACCCCCTGGGCTAACACTGACGCTCAGGCACGAAAGCGTGGGGAGCAAACAGGATTAGATACCCTGGTAGTCCACGCCCTAAACGATGTCAACTGGTTGTTGGGGAAGCGATTCCTTAGTGACGTAGCTAACGCGTGAAGTTGACCGCCTGGGGAGTACGGTCGCAAGATTAAAACTCAAAGGAATTGACGGGGACCCGCACAAGCGGTGGATGATGTGGATTAATTCGATGCAACGCGAACAACCTTACCTACCCTTGACATGTCCGGAATCCCGCAGAGATGCGGGAGT
>JAITBX010000198.1 GCA_031283405.1 Burkholderiales bacterium
CATGGAAGGGAAAGAAGTTCGTTTTATGTTGGATCGTGCTTACGGTCTGGCGTTTGCCGATCTTTATCACCTCGACGGGCTTTCTCGGCTCGACGGCTCATTTTTTGACTATCTGAAGGATGCCGATGCTTCGTTGGCCGAGCGTTTGCAGGAAGCGCGGAAGACGGTGCAGCAAGCGCCGGAAACGCTGAGCCGCAAGGCAGAGGCCGATTTGCTGATGGCAGCAGGACCGCATCTGGAAGATTTCATCGCCGGATTGTTCGGCATTGTCGAAGAAGTGCGGACGCTGGAGGCGTTGCATCACAAGTTGGCGCCGATTTATGCGGTGAAGAGGCAGTTCGTTCAACGCAAAGCGGCCAGCGCGTATAAAGAGGAAGTTGCGGCAACATTCGACGGCGCGACGTTGCGGCAGTCGTTGGAGAAGTTGATAGGCGCGTCGCTGACGCAACTGAATTTTGCGCAGGCGGTGACGCGCTGGCAGAAGGAAGCAGAGAGCAACAAAGAGGCCAGCGCCGAAGCGCTGGATATGGCGATGCGTTACGCTGCGTGGGCGGTGCACACGCCGAAAGGGCAAGCGTTTCATCGGCGCGATGTGTTGTTCAAAGTTCCCGGCAAAACCGATTACATGAAGCTGGTGCCGATTGCGCCGGTCGAGCGTTGCGGGATGACGATGTGGAAACTCGGCGAGGGACATTCGTTGCGGCAGCGTCAGGGCTTTGCGTTGACCGATCGCGGCACGGACATGGTCGGTGGCCTCGATGAAGCGCATTACTGCATCTGGTGTCACGAGCAGGGACGCGACAGTTGTGCGCAGGGACTTCGTGAAAAAGTGGTTGACGGTCAACCGTTGGCGCAGCCTTACAAAAAATCGCCGTTCGGCGTGGTGCTGGCCGGTTGCCCGTTGGACGAGCGCATTTCGGAGTTTCAAAAATTGCGCGCCGAGGGCGCGCCGATTGCGGCGCTGGCGATGATTTGTATCGACAACCCGCTGGTGGCGGCGACCGGTCACCGGATTTGCAACGACTGCATGAAGTCGTGCATTTATCAAAAGCAGGACCCGGTCGGCGTGCCGCAAGCGGAAACGCGAATCGTCAAAGATGTGTTGGCGTTGCCGTGGGGCTTTGAAATTTATTCGCTGTTGACGCGCTGGAATCCGCTCAATTTGCGTCGCCCTTTGCCGTTGCCGTCGTCGGGCAGACGGGTGTTGGTGGCGGGATTGGGGCCGGCCGGATACACGCTGTCGCATCATTTGCTGAACGAAGGACACACCGTCGCCGGCATCGACGGTTTGAAAATCGAGCCGCTCGATGAAACATTATCGGGCGTGACGGTGGAAGGTTCGCGTGTGCCGTTCCAGCCGGTGCGCAATTACGCGGATATTGTCGAGCCGCTCGATGCGCGTATTTCCGCCGGCTTCGGCGGCGTCGCAGAGTATGGCGTCACTGTGCGCTGGGACAAAAATTTTCTGAAGGCGATTCGTTTGTTGTTGCAACGTCGCGCCGAGTTTGGGTTGTACGGCGGTGTGCGTTTCGGCAGCACGATGACGATTGAAGATGCTTGGGCGCGCGGCTTCGACCATGTGGCGCTGGCGCTCGGCGCCGGCAAGCCGACAATACTCGATGTTCCGAACGGACTCGTGCCCGGCGTGCGCACGGCGTCGGATTTTTTGATGGCGTTGCAACTGACCGGCGCGGCCAAGCGCGATTCGCTCGCCAACATGCAGTTGCGTCTGCCGGTGGTGGTGGTCGGCGGCGGCTTGACGGCGATCGATTCGGCAACGGAAGCGCTGGCGTATTATCCGGTGCAGGTTGAAAAGTTTTTGACGCGCTACGAAACTTTAGCGGCGGCGCAGGGGCGCGACAAAGTGGAAGCGCGATGGACGCCGGAAGAGCGCGTTATCGCCGAAGAATTCATCGCGCACGCGAAAGCGTTGCGTGAAGAACGCAGCGCGGCGCAACGCGAAGGCCGCGCGGTTGACACGGTGAGCTTGTTGCAAAGCTGGGGCGGCTCGACGGTGGCGTATCGCAAGCGGATGATCGACAGTCCGTCTTACACGCTCAATCACGAAGAAATCGAAAAAGCGCTGGAAGAGGGCATCTGGTTCGCCGAAGGATTGACGCCGAAAGCCGTCGAGGTTGACAGCTACGGCAGCGCTTGCGCGTTGAAAGTTTCTACGAAGGACGGCACGGAAATTGTTTTACCGGCGCATACGATCCTGATTGCGGCAGGCACCACGCCGAACACGGTGCTGGCGCGTGAAGACGCCGAACATTTCGAGCGCGAAGGAAAATATTTCCGCTTGCTCGACGAAGAAGGAAAACCGGCGCAAGTGGTGCACGGTTTGGCGAAGCCGGAAAAAGCCATGATTCTGACGGCGATTGAAAACGACGGACGCGCGATCAGTTTTCTGGGGGATTTGCATCCTTCGTACTCCGGCAATGTCGCCAAAGCGATGGCGAGCGCGCGGCAGGGTTATCCGATCATTTCGCGCTTGCTCTCGCGGCTGCCGAAGATTGCGCGCAAAGAAGACGATGCCGCGTTTCTGGCCGGACTGGATCGTGATTTGCGACCGCACATCGAGCGGATTGAGCGTTTGACGCCGACCATCGTCGAAGTTGTCGTGCACGCGCCGGCGGCAGCGCGACGTTTTGCGCCGGGGCAGTTTTATCGCTTGCAGAATTTTGAAACGCGAGCGCCGCGCATCAACGGCACGCGGATGGCGATGGAAGGATTGGCGTTGACCGGCGCTTGGGTGGATCGTGAGCGCGGCTTGGTGTCGTTGATCGTGCTTGAAATGGGAGGCTCGTCGAGCTTGTGCGCCACATTGAAACCCGGCGAGCCGGTGATTCTGATGGGGCCGACCGGCGCGCCGACGGAAATTGAACCGGGCGAAACCGTCGCGCTGATCGGCGGCGGGCTGGGCAATGCCGTGCTGTTTTCGATCGGGCGGGCGCTCAGAGAAGCAGGATCGAAAGTGTTGTACTTCGCCGGTTATCGCACCTTCGCCGACCGCTACAAAGTTGAAGACATCGAAGCGGCGGCGGACGTTATCATCTGGAGCAGCGAATCAACGCCGGGATTCGAGCCTTCGCGCCCGCAAGACAAAACCTTCGTCGGCAACATCGTCGAGGCCATGCGCGCTTACGCCGAAGGAAAACTCGGCGCGCAAGCGATACCGTTCGCGGACATCGACCGGATGATCGTGATCGGTTCCGACCGGATGATGGCCGCCGTGGCAGCGGCGCGACACAGCGTTCTCACGCCATACTTGAAGCCGACGCATCAGGCCATCGGCTCGATCAATTCGCCGATGCAGTGCATGATGAAAGAAATTTGCGCGCAATGTTTGCAAGTGCATCGTGATCCGCAGACAGGCGAAGTAAGCTACGTTTTCAGTTGCTTCAATCAGGATCAGCCGCTTGATCGCGTTGACTTCGGCGGTTTGGCGTTGCGCTTGAAACAGAACACGCTGCAGGAAAAACTGACGGCGAACTGGATTACGTATGTGCGAGCGAGCGAGTAGGGGCATCAAGGATCATGTAGGGGCGACCTGTGGTCGTCCGTGTGTGCTGCGGGCGACCGCAGGTCGCCTCTACAACCCGATGCTTGCGGAGACAAGGCAGGCCTTGCCTCTACGAACCTGCGTGATTTTTGGTGAGACACCGAGGGCAGTCGTCCCTACGGCTCCTTCCCCGTTCAGCGTCTCTCTACACTTTCGGCGCAAGCGAAGTCAGCGCGCGCCAAAAGCGTTCGGCGGCGGGGCTGAGGCGCGTTTCCATTCGATAGACGTAGGCTTCGATCGGGATGGAGGGAAGGTCGAGGCGCGCGAAGCGGTCTTGCGCTTCGTTGACCAGATAGGTCGGCAACCAGGCGACGCCGTAGCCGTCGAGCGTCATTCGTTTCAACAAATCGGCCATCGACGAAACGAACACCGGACGGAAGGTGTTTTCGCCCATGGCTGACAGGCAACGGTTGACCAAGCGCCCCAGATAAGAAGTCGGCGTGTAGTTGAGCAGCGGAATATCGGTTTGCTTAAGGTTGAAACGCGGCGCGTGTCCGTCGTCGGCGCACACGGGAATCAATTCGGCGTCGAACAGTTTGAAGCAGCGAAACGGCGTTTGCAACAGTTCTTCATCGTGAAACGACAGAATGAAATCACTCTTGCCTTCGCGCAAGGTCTGGACGGCCAGATCGGCGTCGATCGCTTCGACGTGGCAGATGAAGGAGTTGTCGTTTTTCGCTATGGTTTCGATGATCGCCGGCAAGACGGCCAGCGACAACGAATGCGCGGCGGCAATCGACAGTTTGGCTTTGCCGATCAAGCTGGCGCCCGACAGTTCGTTGAGGCCGTTTTGCAGTTGTTCCAGCAGGCTACGTACTTGCGAATGAAACAAACGTCCGTGATCGGTCAGTTGCAAGGGTGTGCTGGTGCGGTCGAAGAGTTCGACGCCGACAGCGTGTTCCAGCGAGCGAATGCGGCGGCTGAACGCAGGCTGCGAAAGACTGCGCTGCTCGGCAGCTTGAGAGAAGTTGCGCAATTCTTCCAGCGCCAGAAAATCTTCCAGCCATTTGGTTTCGATGTTTTGCATGAGCGTTTGCCTTGTCGGTTTTCAATACGTATCTGTGCGAAAATATTCCCGTGAACAGCGCCCGCGCGGACGGAGGCTATCCGTGATATGCGTATTTTGCATTGGTTTCCTGTTTTTGACATTTCCTTTTCGCACTGACGCTTGTTAAACTTGTATAAAACCACACTGATTTTATGGAAATGGACTATCTGGTAGGAGTTCTGGGCGGCATGGGGCCGGCGGCGACCGTTGACTTCATGCAAAAGCTCATCGACCTGACGGACGCGGGCAGCGACCAGCAGCATATTCCGCTGCTGGTGTCGTCGATACCGGATATTCCCGACCGTGGCGCGTATTTGCTGAACGGCGGCGAATCGCCGGAACCGGCATTGTTATGCTGTTTGCAAATGTTGGAGCAGGCCGGCGCGGCCTGCATCGTCATTCCGTGCAATACGGCGCATTACTGGTTCCCGCAACTGAAAGCTGCCACACAGGCCGAGATGCTGAATCTCATCGAAGCGGTGGCGGAGGCGGCGCGCGAGGCCGGTTTTTACAGAGTCGGGCTGTTGGCGACCGGCGCGACACTGGCGACGGGCTTGTATCAAACGGTGCTGGAGCGGTTCGGAATTGATTGCGTCGCGCCGGAAGGCGCTTTGCAAGAGGCGGTGATGGACGGGATTCACGCGCTGAAGGCAGGCGATACGGCAAGCGCGCGGCGCAGCTTCGACGCGCCGTATCGGTTTTTGCAAGAGCAGAAGGTAGAGGCCATCATTCTCGGATGCACGGAAATCCCGATCATTCTGGCGGGAGAAGTTCGGGAAATGCCGGCTTTTTTCCTTGATTCAAATAAAATTTTGGCGCAAGTTGTCGTGCGTTGGTATGAGAAAAAAACGGGGAAAACCCTACTCAGACCACCGCCTGTCGGAAGTAGCGTATCCTCAGCGTGAACATGGGTTTACAACGCCGGAAATTGACGAAAATCAAGGGACAAATCAAGGGCGCATCGTGAAGCATCGTGAAGTAAGTTATACTGCTAGAGTTGTCTTTTAACCAAGTTCTTTGTCTTAATTTTTTATCTTTAACTGTAAGGTTCCTATGTCAAGCGAAACACTCGTCATTCAGACGGGCCTGTCGGAGCGGCCTCGAAAAAGCCGCTGGCCTGCTCGCCTCGATATCTTGCAAAGCGTGAGCGGCCTGATTCTGGCGCTGTTCATGTGGGGTCACATGTTTTTTGTCGCATCGATTCTGATAAACAAAGATGCGATGTGGACCATCACCAAGCTCTTTGAGGGCTACGTGAACGGGCACTACCTCTTCGGCGACAAGAGTCATCCGTGGCTCGTCTCGATCGTCGTGGCCTTCGTCGCTGTGATTTTCATCGTGCACGCGGCGATGGCGGTGCGGAAGTTCCCGATCAATTATCGGCAGCTCCAGGTTTATCGCGCTCACGCCAAGTCGATGCGTCACGGCGACACGACGCTGTGGATTTGGCAGGTCTATACCGGCTTTGCCATGTTCTTTCTGGCGTCGGCGCACCTTTATCAAATGATGGTGTTTCCGCAAAACATCGGCCCCTTCGGTTCGGGCGACCGTATGTGGAGCGACGGACTGTGGCCGTTCTACCTCGTGCTGTTGCTGGCGGTCGAATTGCACGGCGGCATCGGTTTGTACCGGCTGGCAGTGAAATGGGACAAGCCGAAACTCAGCCGCGCTTTTCTGAAAAATTTCAAGTGGGGATTGACGGCGTTCTTCCTCATTCTGGGATTGGCCACGATGGCGGCCTACATGAAGATCGGCTACGAACACCGGCACAATTATGGTCAGCCCTATGTTCCCGCATGGATCCAATCGCAACATGAAGCCGAGCGCGCGGTCGAGCATTCGACGGGATTCACCATCACCGAGGAGGTCACGAAATGAAGGTTATTTTTACGGATGTTCTGGTGATCGGTGGCGGGCTGGCCGGTCTGCGAATGGGAATCGGCGCCAAGCGCCGTGGTCATGAAGTGATCGTGTTGTCGCTGGTACCGCCGAAACGCTCGCACTCGGCGGCGGCGCAGGGCGGCATGCAGGCGTCGCTGGGCAACGTGATCAAAGGCAAGGGCGACAACGAAGACATCCACTTTGAAGATACGGTGCGCGGCAGCGACTGGGGCGCCGATCAGGATGTGGCGCGGATGTTCGTCAACACCGCGCCGAAAGCGGCGCGTGAACTGGCCTCCTGGGGCTTGCCGTGGAGCCGCGTGACGCCGGGCGATCGCCAAGTCATCATCAACAGTCAAAAAGAAACCATCACCGAACGCGAAGAAGCGCGCGGCTTGATTGCGCAACGCGATTTCGGCGGCACCAAAAAATGGCGGACGTGTTATGTCGCGGACGGCACCGGCCACGCGATGTTGT
>JAITBX010000018.1 GCA_031283405.1 Burkholderiales bacterium
CTCAAATATTTTGACGGTTCGCTGGCGAAGATCGAGCGTGTGCCGCCGCACCTCCGCGAGTTGTACGCGACCGCGTTTGAGATCGAACCGCGCTGGATCGTCGAAGCGGGATCGCGTCGGCAAAAATGGATCGATCAGGCGCAAAGCCTCAACATCTACATGGCGGGCGCGTCGGGCAAAAAACTTGACGATACCTACAAGCTTGCTTGGACGAAGGGACTGAAAACAACTTACTACCTGCGGGCGCTGGCCGTCAGTTCCGCCGAAAAATCGACCGGTCGCGGCGGCGAATTGAATGCGGTATCGGCGCACGCCTATGTTGCTGCCGCAGAAGATGCCGCGCCGAAGTTTTGTGCAATTGACGACCCAACGTGTGAGGCTTGCCAATAAACAGGATTCAGCGAGCGGAAAATCGAACATTATCTAATCAGAAACGGAAAATTCCATGTTGACTTTTGAAGAAGTGGCCGCTCCGAACGCGGCCGACCGCGCGATGGCCGAAGCGGCGGCAAAACATATCGAAACCCGCCGTGTGCGCGTCGAAGATAAACGCATCATCAACGGCAAGGCCGATGTCAATCAGCTCGTGCCGTTCAAATACAACTGGGCGTGGGACAAATATCTGGCGGGTTGCGCAAACCATTGGATGCCGCAGGAAGTGAACATGCAACGCGACATCGAACTGTGGAAGAATCCGAACGGCTTGACCGACGACGAACGACTCATCGTCATCCGCAACCTCGGTTTTTTCTCAACCGCCGATTCCCTCGCGGCGAACAACATCGTACTCGGCACTTACCGTCACATCACTGCGCCGGAGTGCCGTCAGTATCTTCTTCGGCAGGCCTTCGACGAAGCGATTCATACTCACGCCTATCAATACATTGTTGAAAGTCTGGGGCTCGACGAAGGAGAAATTTTCAACGCCTATCACGAAATCAAATCGATCGCGGAAAAAGACGCATTCCTGATGCCGTTCATCGATACGCTGACCGATCCCGGCTTCAAAACCGGAACGCTCGAAAACGATCAGAAACTGTTGAAATCGCTGATCGTCTTCGCCTGCATTATGGAAGGATTGTTCTTCTACGTCGGCTTCGTGCAAATTCTGGCGCTTGGTCGCCAGAACAAACTGGTCGGCGCGTCCGAACAATACCAATACATTCTGCGCGACGAATCGATGCACTGCAACTTCGGCATCGACATGATTAACACGATCAAACTCGAAAATCCGCACTTATGGACGTCCGAATTCAGGCAGGGAATCGGCAGTCTTATCAGGAAAGCGGTTGATCTTGAATACGCCTACGCGGAAGACACCATGCCGCGCGGCGTGTTGGGTCTCAATGCGTCGATGTTCAAAGAATACCTGCGCTTCATTGCCAACCGGCGCTGCCAGCAGATCGGCCTCGATCCGCTTTTCCCCGGCGCTGATAATCCATTTCCGTGGATGTCGGAAGTCATCGACCTAAAGAAAGAAAAGAATTTCTTCGAGACGCGGGTGACGGAGTATCAAACGGGCGGAACGTTGAGTTGGGATTGACAGGAATCAGGTATCAGGAAAGCCCCTTTTGAAAGGGCACTGATAACTTTTATTATACAATAAAAAGTTATCAGTGCCCTCCTTGGAGGGGAATGGGATCAGATGTAGGGGCGGTCGCCCTCGACCGCCCGCAAAAACGATGCAACCTCCCCATGTCCACATGGACACGGCACGACGACGAGCGCTGCCTCCTTCGTCATTCTGCGCGGAGCGAAGCGGAGTCACAGAATCCATGTCGCTTTTTTTCGGATTCTGCGACTTTGCGCAGAATGACGGCAATTGGTTGCGGGTCTATGTTTTTGACGGGACGCCGAAGGCGGCGTCCCCTACGAATGGCGGGCGACTGCAGGTCGCCCCTGTACCCGCCGCATGCTCTTTCGCTCTTTCCGCAGCGCGGCGATTTTGTTATGGGTGACGGGTAAGGTAAACTAGCGACGGGTTTGTAAAAAGGAGCGCGCGATGAGTAGCCCAGACGATTGTATTTTTTGCAAGATCATTCGCGGGGAAATCCCTGCCGGAAAGGTGTACGAGGACGATGACGTTCTGGCGTTTCTCGACATCAAGCCAGTGGCGCCGGTTCACGTTCTGGTAATTCCCAAAAAGCATATTGCGTCATTGACGCAAGTGGACAAGACAGACGCGCTACTTTTAGGCAAAATGTTAGCTTTGGCGCCGGCGCTGGCGGTTGCTCAGGGAGCCGATGACGGCTTTCGGATCATCATCAACGCCGGGCGGGTTGGGATGCAGGAAGTGCCGCATCTGCACATTCATATCATCGGCGGGTCTCATCCTTTGGGGCCAATGTTGGCGCGATGATGAAAAAAGACGCGAAGGCGTCGGTGATTTAAGGAGAAGTCGATGTTTAGTGGTTTTGGCAGTGTTTGGCACTGGTTGATCTTGTTGCTGGTGGTGGTGCTGGTGTTCGGCACCAAGAAATTGAGCACGATGGGCAGCGATCTCGGCAAAGCCGTCAAGGGCTTCAAGGAAGGCATGAAGGACGCCACCAGCGAAGAAACGAACGAGGCGGAAGCGCAGAAGAAAATCGTCGGCCAGACTTTCGAGGCCGACGAAGCGGTCAAAGAAAACGACAAGACGCGCGCGTAGCGCGATAAAAAATCAGGCGGGAGCGCGTTCGGGGGTTTGCGAAGGACGCGCTCAACGTCCGTTCTTATGTTCGATTTCAGCTTTTCGGAACTTCTTGTTGTCGCCGTCGTGGCGATGATCGTTATCGGCCCCAAGCGCTTGCCCAAGACGGTGCGCACACTGGGGCTTTTGCTGGGGCGGGCGCAACGCTACGTCAGCAGTATCAAAGCCGACATTCAGCGTGAGATGGAACTGGAAGAATTGCAAAAGGTTCGGGAATCGGTGCAGGGCATCAGTCGGGACATCAAGCAATCCATACAGTCTGTCGCGCAGGAAACCGAAAAAGCAGCGAAGCAAACGGAAGTCGGCGCGCGCGAGAAAGGCGAGGAGTTGAATCGCATCGCCGAGGATAAAGCCGCAGTAGATAACCCAACGGATAACACAACTGACAAGCTCGCAGCGCAGAGTGAAAAAACGCCGGTTGAAAACGCGCCGCTCAAAGCGCCGGATCATGCTGTTTCGGCAGCTTCGGTGATGGCGGCGACAGGCATCAAGGCCGAGCCGCAAATCACGGTTCCGGCGTTTTTGCAAGGCGAGGTCGAATTGAGCATTCCCGAGGCCTCATCGGTATCTTCGCAAAAACCGGAGGCGCGATGAGCGAACCGGAACAGATCACCCGACAGGAAACTTTCATCTCGCACCTGATCGAGTTGCGCAGTCGCTTGCTGCGTTCGATCGTCGCCATTCTTGTCGCGTTTGTGGCCTTGTTCTATTGGGCAAAAGACATTTACGCTTTTCTGGCGCATCCGCTGATGGCGGCGCTGCCGCAAGGCGCGTCCATGATTGCCACCGAAGTGACGGCGCCGTTCTTCGTGCCGCTGAAAGTGACACTGATGGTGGCGTTTCTGATCGTGCTGCCGTATGTGCTTTGGCAACTGTGGGCATTCATCGCTCCCGGCTTGTATCAGAACGAAAAGAAAATGGTGATTCCGGTCATGCTGTCGAGCCTCGTCCTGTTTTTCCTCGGGATGGCGTTCGCTTATTTCGTCGTTTTTCCGGTGGCCTTCAAGTTTTTCGCCAGCGTCACGCCGGAAGGCGTCAGCATGATGACGGATATCGACAAATATCTGGGCTTTGTTCTGCGAATGTTTCTGGCTTTCGGCGTGACGTTTGAAACGCCGGTGATCGTGATGGTGCTGGTCTATACGAACATCGTGACGCTGGCGCAACTCAAACACTCCCGCCCCTACATCATCGTCGGCGCGTTTGCTCTGGCGGCGGTATTCACGCCGCCCGACGTGTTGTCGCAGCTTTTCTTGGCCTTCCCGCTGTGGTTCCTTTTCGAGCTTGGACTGCTTTTATCGCGCTTCATCACGAGCCGAAAGGCGCCGAGCGATGAGGCAGCCGCGCCGGCGTCGGAGTGAGGGGCAGGGAGCAGGGTCGTAGGGACGGCATTCTGCCGCCCGCAACACTACTCCGGCGCTTCGCTCCACTCCTCCACAGGAGGGGAATAAGGCAGAGTCGTAGGGGCGACCTGTGGTCGCCCGTCAAAAATCAGGATGCAAGAATCAGGCGCCAAAGGAAAAACCGCAGGCGTGACGCATGCTTTTCCCTCTCCCCTTGTGGAAGAGGGCGATCTGAAGGCGCGGGAGAGGGTACGGGCGAGTGGTTTTCCGGCGTCGTAAAGGGTAAAATGGCAAATTTAGCGTTTGTCGATAATGATAATAATTGTCGGCTCTATCTGGAGATAACCCGCAAATGATGACCCTTTATTCCGGGACGACTGACCCGTTCAGTCAGCGTTGCCGCATCGTGCTCTATGAAAAAGGAATGGATTTTCAAGTCGTTGATGTCGATCTCGAAAAAAAATCGGAAGACATCGCGCTGATGAATCCTTACAACGAAGTGCCGGTGCTGGTCGAACGCGACCTGATCCTGCACGAATCGAACATCATCAACGAGTACATCGACGAGCGTTTTCCGCATCCGCAACTGATGCCGCCCGATCCGGTTATGCGCGCCCGCGCCCGTTATTTCCTCTTTCGCTTTGAAAAAGAAATTTTCTCTCATATCGGCGAACTCGAAGGCAAGAGCGTCAAGAATCAGGAGAAAGCGCGCGCGCATGTGCGCGATGTGCTGCTGCAAATGATCCCGATGTTTGCTAAGCACAAATACCTGCTCGGCGAAGAATATTCAATGCTCGACGTGGCGTTGACGCCGTTGCTGTGGCGGCTCGACTATTACGGCATCGAATTGCCCAAGCAAGCGATGCCGCTGATGAAATACGCAGAGCGACTGTTTTCGCGCCCCGCATTCTCCGAAGCGTTGACCTCCGCCGAGCGCGGCATGCGCAAGTAAGCAGAACCGCTGACCGCAATACGGCCATGCTCGAAGAACAGCAACTCGCGCACGCTCTGTGCAAATGGAGCGTCGATGAAAACCTGACGCCCTATCTCGTGCGCGCCCTGTGCGAGTGGTGCGCCGATAAAGAACTGACGCCGTACCTCGCCGTCAAAGTCACCGATGAAACCCGTGTGCCGATGGCGTATGTCAACAACGGCGAAATCGTTTTCAATCTGAGCGCGCGAACTACTCACCAACTGACGATCAACAACGACTGGATCATGTTCGCGGCGCGCTTCGGCGGCGTGTCGCAGGAAGTGGCCGTCCCGTTCTCAGCCGTCACGGCGATCTTCGCCAAGGAAACCGGCCATGGGCTGTTTTTCAGCGCAAGACCGTCCGACGCATCTGCGGAAAAGAAAGACGCGCCGCCGGAAAAGAAAGACTCATCGTCACGGTCGTCACACCTGAGACTGGTGAGATAACAAGGGATGCGCTACAATGCGCATCCGCGCCGACATAGCTCAGCTGGTAGAGCAGCGGTTTTGTAAACCGTTGGTCGGGAGTTCGAATCTCTCTGTCGGCACCATTCCAAAAAACCAGTTAAATCATAGGGTTAGCTTGTTTTTTTGTCTTTAACCCGTCCTTGCGGGCGATTACAGATCGCCCCTGCCCTTGTATCTGCTCACCCCGCCTGCCACGATGCTTGCGTCGCTCGCGCCTTGTTGAAATCAAGCGCCCAGGTAGCGGCCAAGCCCAAGATCGCGGTCAGTATCAAATAGTAGGCGGGCACCATGAGGTTGTGAGTTTCTTTTAACAGGTAGGTCAAGTAAAGCGGCGCCAAGCCGCCGAACAGCGCGCCGCCGAGGTTGAACGACAGCGACAGGCCGGTGGAGCGGATGCGCACCGGAAAAAGTTCGGCCATCGTTGCCGGCAT
>JAITBX010000072.1 GCA_031283405.1 Burkholderiales bacterium
ACGTGTCGATCACCGTCAAACTGATCTCGCCGATTGCGATGGAAGAAGGCTTGCGTTTTGCGATCCGCGAAGGCGGTCGCACCGTGGGTGCGGGTGTCGTTGCGAAGATCATCGAGTAAATAAAGAAAAACTGCGAGAAGCCCGTATGTTTCGGGCGGCTCGTTTTAAAAGGGCACAACATGCAAAGCCAACGTATTCGCATTCGCCTCAAGGCGTTTGACTACAAACTGATCGATCAGTCGGCGATGGAAATCGTCGAAACGGCCAAGCGCTCCGGCGCGGTGGTCAAAGGGCCAGTGCCGTTGCCGACCCGGATCGAGCGTTATGACGTTTTGCGCTCGCCGCACGTCAACAAGACCTCGCGCGATCAGTTCGAGATTCGGACGCACCTGCGGCTGATGGATATCGTCGATCCGACCGACAAGACGGTGGACCAGTTGATGAAGCTGGATTTGCCGGCGGGGGTCGATGTCGAGATCAAATTGCAGTAAAATAACCAACTGCCCGAAATCGGGCGGCGGTGAGCAGTAAAAGCAGGATAAGGGGTAGTCAAAAGCGGCCTGCGGGCGCGCCGATTACCTGAAGTGAAGGGTCGGTCAATTGTAACCGGCGCTCGGGAAACCGGGTTTTTTTATAAGAGGAAGACATGAGCCTTGGACTTGTGGGTCGCAAGATCGGCATGACCCGTGTCTTTACCGACGACGGCGCTGCCGTTCCGGTAACGGTGCTGGATGTTGCCAACAACCGCGTCACCCAGATCAAGACGCCCGCAGCGGACGGCTACGCCGCCGTGCAAGTGGCGTTTGGTCGGCGGCGGGCGACGCGGGTTACCAAGCCGCAGGCCGGACATCTCGCCAAAGCGGGTGTCGAAGCCGGCGAGCTGATGAAAGAATTTCCGGTGACGCCGGAAGAACTCTCGAAATTCAAACCGGGCGACGTGGTCGCCGTGGACACTTTCGCCGTCGGCCAATTGGTTGACGTTACCGGAGTGACCAAAGGGCGCGGTTTTTCGGGAGCGATTCGTCGTCACAATTTCAGTTCCAATCGCGCCTCGCACGGCAACTCGGTGACGACCCGTGCCCCCGGCTCAATCGGGATGGCGCAGGATCCGGGACGGGTGTTTCCGGGCAAGCGCATGCCGGGCCATTACGGCAGCGAGCAACGGACGGTGCAAACGCTGAGCGTTGTGCGCATCGACGCCGACCGCGGCCTGCTGCTGCTCAAGGGTTCGGTGCCCGGCTCGGAAGGCGGCCATATCGTCGTGCGTCCGGCGGTCAAAGCGCCGGCCAAGAAAGGAGCGTGACGATGGAACTCCGATTGATTAACGAACAGGGACAGAAAACAGCGACTGTCGCGGCTTCTGACGCTCTGTTTGCGCGTGAATACAACGAAGCGCTGGTGCACCAGATCGTTGTCGCCTATCAGGCCAACGGTCGGCAGGGCACGCGGGCGCAAAAAGCGCGCGGCGACATCAACAAGTCGCACAAGAAGCCGTGGCGGCAAAAAGGAACAGGCCGCGCTCGCGCCGGTCAAGCCAACAGCCCGCTGTGGCGCGGCGGCGGCAAGATTTTCCCGAGCATGCCCGACGAAAATTTTTCGCAGAAGGTCAACCGCAAAATGTACCGCGCCGGAATGGCGGCGATTCTTTCGCAACTGGTGCGTGACGAGCGGCTGAATGTGATCGAAGCGATGGCGGTCGATACGCCCAAGACCAAACGGCTCAACGGCAAGATGAAAGATTTGGGACTCAGCGGCAAGATTCTGCTGGTGGTCGATCAATTCGATGAAAATCTGTATCTGGCGTCGCGCAATCTGTCGGACGTGCTGGTGCTGATGCCGCACGAAGTTGATCCGGTCAGCCTGCTGCGCTTTAACCATGTGGTGATGACCAAAGCGGCCGTTGCCCAATTCGAGGAGATGCTGGGATGAGCGCCGCGCCAGTAAAAACGCCCAAATACAATCCCGAACGGTTGATGACGCTGATTATGGCGCCGGTCGTTTCCGAGAAGGGCACATACGTGGCAGACACCCACGACCAAGTCATTTTCCGTGTCGTCAACGACGCGACCAAACCGGAAATCAAGGCGGCGGTCGAGCTGTTGTTCAAGGTTGAGGTCGAAAGCGTGTCGGTACTCAATGTGCACGGTAAAGAAAAGCGCTTTGGCCGGACGGTCGGTCGGCGTCGGGGCTGGAAAAAAGCCTACGTCTGCCTGAAGCCGGGTCAGGAAATCAACTTCGCGCAGGAGGTCTGATCATGGCCGTAATTAAAATGAAACCGACTTCGGCGGGTCGCCGTGGTCAGATCAAAGTGGTAACGCCGGGGTTGCACAAAGGCCGTCCGGAAGCGTCGTTGGTCGAAAGCCAGAAACGCGGGTCGGGGCGCAACCACCATGGCCGGATCACGTCGCGCCACAAAGGCGGCGGCCACAAACAACATTATCGCGTCGTCGATTTCCGTCGCAACAAAGACGGCATCGCCGGCAAAGTGGAGCGGCTCGAATACGATCCGAACCGCAGCGCGCATCTGGCGTTGCTGTGCTACGCCGACGGGGAGCGCCGCTACATCATTGCGCCGCGCGGCGTTGCGGTCGGACAAACCCTGCTTTCCGGCGCCGATGCGCCGATCAAGGCGGGCAACACCTTGCCGGTTCGCAACATCCCGGTCGGCACGACGATTCACTGCATCGAAATGCAGCCCGGCGGCGGTGCCAAAATTGCGCGCTCTGCCGGCACTTCGGTGCAACTCCTGGCGCGCGAAGGTAACTACGCGCAACTGCGGCTGCGCTCCGGCGAAATCCGCAAAGTGCATGTGAATTGCCGTGCCACGATAGGCGAAGTCGGCAACGGCGAGCACAGCTTGCGGCAGATCGGCAAAGCCGGTGCCAACCGCTGGCGCGGCATTCGTCCGCAGACCCGCGCGATTGCGATGAACCCGGTCGATCACCCGATGGGCGGTCGCGGCAATGGCGGCGGCGGCCGTCACCATCCGAGATCGCCGTGGGGTCAGCCGGCCAAGGGATACAAGACACGTAGCAACAAGCGCACCGATACGATGATTGTGCGTCGTCGGAACGCGGCGAAAGGGTAATCACACATGGCACGCTCAATCAAAAAAGGACCGTTCGTCGATGAGCATCTGATCAAGAAGGTCGATGCTGCGCGTGAAAAGAACGATAAGCGACCGATCAAAACCTGGTCGCGGCGTTCGACGGTGACGCCGGATTTCGTCGGCCTGACCATCGCGGTGCATAACGGGCGGCAGCATGTGCCGGTGTATGTGACCGAAAACATGGTTGGTCACAAACTGGGCGAATTCGCGCTGACACGGACATTCAAGGGGCACGCTGCCGACAAGAAAGCAGCGCCTGCCGGGAAGAAGTAAAGGAACGGAACAATGGGAACCACAGCAGTTTTGTACGGCGTTCGCCTGTCGGCCCAGAAGGGGCGGCTGGTCGCCGATCAAGTCCGGGGTTTGCCGGTAGCGCGGGCGCTCGATGTTCTGACGTTCAGCACCAAGAAAGGCGCGCGCATCATCAAGAAAGTGCTGGAGTCGGCGATCGCCAACGCCGAGCACAACGATGGTTCGGATATCGACGAGCTTCGCGTTGAAACGATTTACGTCGATCGCGCCGCCACGCTGAAACGCAGCAGCGCGCGCGCCAAAGGCCGCGGCAACGTGATCGGCAAACAGACTTGCCACATCCGCGTGATCGTCGGCGACGGCAACAGCAGCGGCAACCGGAAAGGCGCATAAGGAACCGATATGGGACAGAAGATTCATCCGACCGGATTTCGTCTTGCAGTAACCCGCGATTGGGCATCGAGCTGGTACGCCAACAGCAAATCGTTTGCGCCGACGCTGATTCAGGACATCAAAATCCGCGAGTATCTCAAAAGAAAACTGGCGCACGCTTCGGTTTCCAAAATAACCATCAAGCGTACTGCCAAGAGCGCCAAGATCACCATTCACAGCGCCCGTCCGGGCGTCGTGATCGGCAGAAAAGGCGAGGACATCGAAGTCTTGCGCGCCGATATGCGCCGCGTCGTCGGCGACCAGACGGTGGAAGTTGGCATTGAAGAAGTGCGCAAGCCGGAAGTCGATGCGACCTTGATCGCCGCTTCCATTGCACAGCAACTGGAAAAACGGATCATGTTCCGCCGCGCCATGAAACGGGCCATGCAGAACGCGATGCGTTTGGGCGCGCAAGGCATCAAGGCGATGAGCGCCGGCCGATTGAACGGTGCTGAAATCGCGCGCAGCGAGTGGTACCGCGAAGGGCGGGTGCCGCTGCATACGTTGCGCGCCAATATCGATTACGGTGTGGCCGAAGCGAAAACGACTTACGGCATCATCGGCATCAAGGTTTGGGTTTTCAAGGGCGAAATGATGGCGCACAACGCCGAGCCGGCCGCAGCCCCTGCGCCGGCGCCGGAAGCGCCCAAACGGCCACGTCGTTCAGGAGCGAAGAGCAATGTTGCAGCCAGCTAGAAGAAAATACCGTAAAGAGCAGAAAGGCCGCAACCGCGGTCTGGCGACGGTGGGCGCCAAAGTCAGTTTCGGCACGTTTGGTCTGAAGGCTACCACGCGCGGCCGTTTGACGGCGCGCCAGATTGAAGCGGCGCGGCGGGCGATGACCCGTCACATCAAGCGCGGCGGTCGTATCTGGATTCGGGTTTTCCCGGACAAGCCGATTTCGACCAAGCCGGCGGAAGTGCGGATGGGAAGCGGCAAAGGCAATCCTGAGTACTATGTGGCGGAAATTCAGCCGGGCAAAGTACTCTATGAAATGGACGGTGTCGATGAGTCGTTGGCGCGGGAAGCGTTCAAGCTGGCCGCTGCCAAGCTGCCGTTCCGGACGGTTTTCGTGCATCGTCTGATCGGTTGACAGAGAGGTTTTCGATGAAAAAGGACGCAAAGAAAACGCTACGGGAGAAAGCCCCGGAAGCGTTGCAAAAAGAGCTGCAAGCGCTGCTGAAAGAGCAGTTCAACCTGCGCATGCAGTTGGCGACCCAGCAGCTTCAGAACAATCAGAAGCTGAAATTCGTGCGCCGTAACATCGCGCGCGTGCGCACTTACCTGAGCCAGAAAGCGGAGCAAGCATGACGCAGACAGAACAACAGGACATCATGACCCGGAAGCCGCTGATTGCGACATTGAGCGGGCGGGTCGTGAGCGACAAACGGGACAAGACGGTGACCGTGCTGGTCGAGCGGCGGGTGAAACATCCGCTGTACGGCAAAGTGGTGATCCGGTCATCCAAGTATCAAGCCCATGATGAGGGCAATGAGTGCAAGCTCGGCGACCTCGTGGAAATCAAGGAGGCTCGCAAGATTTCCAAGACAAAAGCATGGATGGTGTCGGCGGTGCTTGAAAAAACGCCGGCGGTATAAGGAAGCGCGGCAAAAAAAGCAGTGGCGGGCACGCTTGGGTCTTGCTTTTACCGGTGCGCTCTGCCATAATTAAAATCCTGCTTTTTTCTTTGCTTTTGCCGTATGGGTAAAGGCTGCTGATAAAGCGAAATAAGGCGGCAAAGTAAAGTGCGAGCGCCAAAGCGCGCCGCGGTTCCCCTTGACGGGGTCCAAGACTGGCTGTCGTGGAACGGCAGATTAAGTTGGAGAGAGTGGAATCATGATTCAAATGCAAACGGTGCTGGATGTTGCCGACAATACAGGCGCGCGTTCGGTGATGTGTATCAAGGTGCTGGGCGGCAGCAAGCGCCGTTACGCCGGCGTCGGCGACATCATCAAGGTGAGCATCAAGGATGCGGCGCCGCGCGGTCGCGTCAAGAAGGGCGAGATTTACAGCGCGGTCGTCGTGCGGACGGCTGCCGGCGTGCGCCGTGACGACGGCGCCAAAGTGCGTTTCGATTCCAACGCCGCCGTGCTGTTGAACAATAAACTCGAGCCGATCGGCACCCGCATCTTCGGGCCGGTGACGCGCGAACTGCGCACCGAGCGATTCATGAAGATCGTGTCGCTGGCGCCCGAAGTGATTTAAGAGGTTGACATGCTCAAAATTCGTAAAGGTGATCAGGTGGTGGTAATCGCCGGTCGTGATAAAGGCAAACGGGGTGAAGTCGCCGAGGTGCTCAACAACGATTACCTGCTGGTGAACGGCGTCAATCAAGTCAAGCGCCACACTCGCCCCAACCCGATGCAGAATCAGCCGGGAGGGATTCTTACCAAAGAAGCGCCGATCCATGTTTCCAACGTGGCGATCTGGAATGCGGCGGCCAAAAAAGCCGATCGCGTCGGTTTCAAAGTGACGGAAGTTGCGGGCGAGAAAACTCGCAAGGCGCGCTATTTCAAATCGAACGGCGAGCAGCTGACCGGCTGAGAGCAAACTGAGGAATAGAGGATAACGATGGCTCGTTTGCAGGAATATTATCGGAAAGAAGTCGTCCCCGCACTGATGAAGCAGTTCGGTTACAAGTCGGTGATGGAAGCGCCGCGCTTGACCAAGATCGTGCTGAACATGGGCGTGGGCGAAGCGGTGGCGGACAAAAAAGTTCTGGAGAATGCCGTTGGCGATTTGCAGAAGATTGCCGGACAAAAACCGGTGATCACCAAGGCGCGCAAGGCGATTGCCGGCTTCAAGATTCGGGAAGGCTATCCGATCGGCTGCATGGTGACGCTGCGCCGCGAAAGAATGTTTGAGTTTTTCGATCGGCTGGTGACGATGGCGTTGCCGCGCGTGCGTGACTTTCGCGGCGTCGGCGGCAAAGGTTTCGACGGCCGCGGCAACTTCAACATGGGCGTCAAGGAACAAATCATTTTTCCCGAAATCGAATACGACAAGATCGACGTGTTGCGCGGATTGAACATCACCGTGGCGACGACGGCGAAAACCGATGCCGAAGCAAAGGCGTTGTTGGCGGCATTCAAATTCCCGTTCAGGGGTTAAAGAGTTATGGCGAAATTGTCTTTGATCAACCGCGACCAGAAGCGCATGAAGCTGGTGGCGAAATACCAAAAAAAGCGTGCAGCCCTGAACGCTATCATTCAGGACAGCAAGGTTTCCGAAGAAGAGCGTTTTGAGGCGCGTTTGCAATTGCAACGGCTGCCGCGCAACGCCAATCCGACTCGTTTGCGTAACCGTTGCGCGTTGACCGGGCGTCCGCGTGGCGTGTTTCGTAAATTCGGACTGGGGCGCAGCAAATTGCGCGAGTACGCGATGAAGGGGGAAATTCCCGGCATCGTCAAGGCCAGTTGGTAACGAGGTGATGCATGAGCATGACTGATCCAATCGCGGATATGTTGACCCGTATCCGCAATGCACAAATGGTAGAACGGGCGACGGTGGAAATGCCTTCTTCGAAGGTCAAGATCGCTATCGCCAAAGTGCTGAAAGACGAAGGCTATATCGAAGATTTCCGGGTAACCGGCGAATCGATCAAACCTGTTCTGGAAATTGCGTTGAAATACTACGCAGGGCATCCGGTGATCGAGAAGATCGAACGGGTGTCGCGGCCTGGGTTGCGTATTTATCGCGGCAAGGGAGATATTCCGCCGGTGATGAACGGCTTGGGGATCGCGGTGGTTTCGACTTCGCGCGGCGTGATGACCGATCGCAAAGCGCGTGCAGCCGGTATCGGCGGCGAAGTTTTGTGCATCGTGGCTTAAGGAGAGCGCATCATGTCACGTATTGCGAACAGTCCGGTGGCGCTGCCCGACAAAGTCGAGGTGACGCTCAACGCCGATCAGATTACGGTCAAAGGCCCGCTGGGAACTTTGACGCAGCCGCTTGCCGACGGCGTGTCCGTCGAGAAGGACGGCAACAAACTGCTTTTCAAAATGCTGAAGCCGGAAGCGCATGCGATGTCGGGAACATTGCGGGCGCTGGTGGCGAACATGGTCAAGGGCGTGACGCAGGGATTCGAGCGCAAGTTGACGCTGGTGGGTGTCGGTTTCCGCGCACAACTGGCGGGCGACGCGCTGAACCTGTCGCTCGGTTTTTCGCACCCGGTGATTCACAAACTGCCGGCAGGTGTCAAAGCCGAAATGCCGCAGCCGACGGAAATCATCATCAAGGGCATCGACAAACAGAAAGTGGGCTTGTGCGCTGCGAACATCCGCGCTTACCGTCCGCCTGAGCCGTACAAAGGCAAAGGCGTGCGCTACGCGGAAGAGCGTGTGATTCTGAAAGAAACCAAGAAGAAGTAACCGGCAAGGTTAGCCTTGCGTGTTAAACGAGGTCAGGTATGAATAAAAGAGAAGCTCGACTGCGCCGCGCCCGCAAATCCCGGGTTCGTATCGCCGAGCAACGCATGACGCGGTTGGTGGTGTATCGCTCCAACGCGCACATTTACGCGCAAATTATCGCGTCGGAAGGCGATCGTGTTTTGGCGAGCGCTTCAACGGCGGAAGCGGATGTGCGGCAGTCGCTGAAAAGCGGCGGCAATCGGGCGGCGGCGACCGAAATCGGCAAGCGCATTGCCGAGCGGGCGAAGGCTGCCGGAGTGGAAACTGTAGCGTTCGACCGCGCCGGTTATCGTTTTCATGGCCGCGTGCAGGCGCTGGCAGAGGCGGCGCGTGAAGCCGGCCTCAAGTTCTAAAGGCGACGGATATGGCGAAGCAACAACAGCAGCAACAGGTGGCAGATGAGCGCAGCGACGGTTTGCGCGAGAAGATGGTCGGCATCAATCGGGTCACCAAGGTGGTCAAGGGCGGCCGCATCATGGCGTTTGCGGCGTTGACCGTGGTGGGCGACGGCGATGGTCGCGTCGGCATCGGTAAAGGCAAATCGAAAGAAGTGCCGGTGGCCGTGCAGAAGGCGCTGGAACAAGCCCGTCGCAACATGATCAAGGTCAACCTGAAGAAGGGCACTTTGTACCATCCGGTCGAAGGCCGCCACGGCGCCACTCGCGTTTATATGCAGCCGGCGGCAGAAGGCACCGGCATCATCGCCGGCGGCGCGATGCGCGCTGTCTTTGATGTGGTCGGCGTGACCAACGTGCTGGCGAAGTGCCACGGTTCGACCAACCCGTACAACATCGTGCGGGCGACGCTGGATGCGTTGAAGGCGTGCAACACGCCGGCGGAAGTCGCCGCCAAACGCGGCAAGACCATTGAAGAAGTTCTGGGAGCGTAATCATGACTGCGACGAAGAAAGTGAAAGTGACGCTGGTCAAAGGCATTGCCAGAACGCGGAAAGACCATCGTGAAACCGTGCGCGGATTGGGGCTGAAGTGGACCAATCACACGGTTGAGCTGATCGACACGCCGTCGGTGCGCGGCATGATCAACAAAGTGAGTTACCTGCTCAAAGTGGCGGAGTGATTCGGAGAACATCATGTATCTAAATACGATTCAACCGGCAGAAGGCTCAAAGAAACCGTGCCGCCGCGTCGGCCGCGGCATCGGTTCGGGGCTGGGCAAAACCTGCGGGCGCGGTCACAAAGGACAGAAAT
>JAITBX010000135.1 GCA_031283405.1 Burkholderiales bacterium
CGACAAACCGCGCAGTGAAACATTGTCGGCACAATCGGCCATTATCGAAAATCGCCCGAACGGCGACCGCTTCCTCGTGATGTCGCAGGGCAACCGCAGCGTCGGCACGCCGGGCAAAGCCGACTATCAAATCGTCGAGTTTGAACAGCTGGGGCGTCGCATCGAACCTGCCGGAACCGAGGTCGCCGAGCCGACCGTGCGCGCCACGCCGACGCTCACCCTGCTGAAATCCAGTGAAGCGCCGGAAGTTGCCGAACTCTTCTGGCGCGTGTCGATACCGATCATGGCGTTGCTGCTCACCTTGATGGCCTTGCCTCTCAGCTACGTCAACCCGCGCATGGGACGCTCGTTCAACCTACTGGCCGCCGTGTTGCTGTATCTGATTTACTCCAACAGCCTCAACATCGTCCAAAGCATGATCGCGCAGGAAAAATTGTCGCTGTGGGCCGGCTTGCTGCTGCCGCACGGAATAGCCATCTTGCTGACCGTGTTGCTGATGTATAACCGTACCCAGATATACACCTTCTGGCGGCGCCCGCCGCGCGAAATACCGCCTCCCCCCGTCGCCTCATGAAAATACTGCGACGCTACCTTCGCCGGGAAATCCTGATCGCCACGCTGTTTTTATTCATCGTGCTGGTGATGTTCTTCGCCTTCTTCGATCTCATCAACGAGCTTGGCGATGTCGGTCGCGGCGGTCGCACGCTTTCTTCCGCTTTCCTCTACGTCGCCTTGCGTTTGCCGTCGCGCATTTACGAGCTGGCGCCGGTCGCCGCATTGATCGGCACCCTTTACGTTCTCGCGCAAATGGTATCCAGTTCCGAGCTTACCGTGATGCGCGTTTCCGGCGCTTCGCTGGCGCAAATCAGCCTGGCCATTTTTCAAGTCGGCGTGCCCATCGCGTTCGCCACCTTTCTCGCCGGCGAATTCGTCGCGCCGCCCGCCGAACGTCTGGCGCAAAGCGTTCGCGCCATTCACCGCAACAACGATCAACAAATGATCGCGCAACAATTCTCCTCCGGCTTCTGGTTCAAGGAACAATATATCTTTGCCAACATTCGCGCCGCCACCGCCAGCCACGTGCTGATGGACGTGCGCCTGTATGAATTCGACGACGCCATGCGCCTGCAACGCATTCGTAGCGCCGAGCGCGGCGTCTATTCCGAAAGCGACGACGCCTGGCAACTCGATAACGTCGAAACCACCGAAATCAGCAGCGGAAACCGCGCCATCATCCATACCGAACCTTCCTACGTTTGGAAAACCGTGCTGCGCCCGTCGATCCTGACCGTCTTTCAAATACCGCCCGAACAACTCGAAATCAAAACGCTCTACGACAACATTCACATCCTCGAAAAAAGCGAGCAGCCGACCTCGCGCTTCGAAATCGCGCTGTGGGTCAAACTCATTTACCCGCTCAACGTTTTCGTGATGATGTTTCTGGCCTTGCCGTTCTCGCAATTCCAGCGCCGGCAAGGCGGCGTCGGCCTCCGGCTTTTCGTCGGCGCCATGCTCGGCCTTACCTTCTTTTTGCTGGGGCGGCTGTTCTCCTACCTTGGCGTTCTCAATGATTGGTCGCCGCTGACCTCGGCGCTGGCGCCATCCGTCGTATTCCTCTGCCTCGCCTCTGCTCTGCTGTGGCGATTGGAGAGAAGATAGCAGGGTGGCAGGAATCAGATATCAGGGATCAGAACCGTAGAGACAAGACCTGCCTTGTCTCGGCAAAACATCAGGAATCAGAAAATTCCCTTCCTTGGAGGGGTGACGCACAGCGCCGAGATGGTTCCTAGATTAAACCGTGTTGTATTGCCTTATCTGACCAACCATCATAAGATGATGATTGTTTAGTTTTCGTTAGCCATCATAAACCGCCGACAATTTGAACTCGCCGCTGAAAATGCAAAACACCCAGAGTTTCGTAGCGCGCTGCAACTGTTGCTGCCTCTTGTTGAACAAGTGCTGGATTTAGACCGGACATTCGAAAAACGCATAAACGCTAGTAAGGCAGCACGAGGCGAAAAACCAACAAAGTTGAGCAAGGCGAAGCGCGAGGAAATTGACGGATATGAGAAAGATGCAGAGGAAATAGAAGAAAAACTAACGCGCGATTTCGCGAGCATGTCTGGAGAAACCATTATATGGGTGCTGTCCACAGCTTTAGAACCACATGTTCAATTCTGGAGCGGAGTAAACCTAAAGCGCGCTCATCCATTAGATCGACCCGTTATTGAAGAAACCCTTGCGCCAAGGAAGGAGCTATTGGAAAAACCACAAGCGCTTGTAGCGCAGTTCCCGGCTCCAGATGACGAAATTGTGTAGTTTGGTTGGGCCTTGGCGGAACACATTTCGGAGAAGTTAGCTATGTGGAATTGGTGGATACCGACGATCAAATCTTTTTACTGTAGCTGGGAACCGTATGACCCCGCTTGGCTAGTTGCCGCCGCGTCCAAGCAGTATCCAGACAAACCATGGCTATCAGATGCCCTGTCTAAATGCACGACAATGCATCGAAGCGGGTCTGCCTATATTTATTTCGTTGATGCACGTCGAGCAAATAAACCCGGCTCTCCATGGCAATTCAGAGAAAATATCATTTTAGAGGAAACTGAAGCTGGAGATATTGTCCTAGACATTTTAAAAGACGGTCGTGTAGGTGGTATTGAGTTCCTGCGTGAGTTAGGGCTGTAACACTCACTACTTGACCCATGAATTTTGATTCCTGATACCCTGATCCCTGACACCCTGATGCCTGATACCTTCGCGCAACGCCTCTACGCCATCATCGCCGCCATTCCTTGCAGCAAAGTCACCACCTATGGCGCCCTCGCTCGTCTCGCCGGTTCTTCGCGCGCCGCCCGTCAAGTCGGCGGCGTGCTGCATCGCTTGCCCAAAGACACGACTTTGCCTTGGCACCGCGTCATCAACCATCAAGGTCGAATTTCATTGACAGGAAGCTCGTTCCTTCGGCAAAAACGCAAACTGCGAAAAGAAGGCATTGTGTTTCGCAAAGACGGCTCGATCGACTTGAAAGTTTTTGGTTGGAACGTCGATTAAAGATAGCGCGTTTTTGATTCAAATGACTATCTTTCTGGATTGCTTCGTCGCTTTGCTCCTCGCAATGACAGAGTAGGAAAAGGCGTCATTGCGAGCGAAGCGAAGCAATCCAGCTTTACACAAGATAGAATAAAAGCCGCTCTAATAGAGAGCCGTTACGAGAACCCTATCTATTCGCGCTGCTCACGCCGCCTGATGAAATAGTTGTCTTCTTTCTTGCTCTTGCCGATTTCGTAGATCGAATGATCGACAACATCGGCAAGTTCCGCAGGCGCGGCGACGTCCCAATCAACGACAAGTTCACACGGATACGGGTTATTGTTCGGATTGGGCGTATGAACGAATACCGCATTCCCGCCAGTGTCCTCGCCTTTGATGAAAGCAAAAATCTGAAACGGCTTTTTCCTCGGCGCGAAGCGCGCTTCGGTAACGAGAAGAAGGTCGTAGGTCATACGCGCAACGAGAGCGCGCGCTTGCGCAGGGCGATTGCCTCTGGACTCCCAATCGATATGAGTGTGCCAGAGATCGAAGCAGCTAAAAATATCCAGACTTTCGATATGTTCGACTTCCTTGGCGTACTGTTTTGCAAAATACGTCGCAATGCTTTCGTATTTCTTTCGGGAGCGCTGCCCTCTCCGCTTCATGTGCAAGCCCTCATCCGCATCGCCCCGAACTCACCCTAACCTTCGCGTCGATGTTCCAATCCTGTGTTTTTCCGGCTTCGATCAGGAATGCTTTGACGTCTTCGGCAATATTGTCTTTGGAGTAGATCAAGTAGGTATAGGAATCGTGATAAAGTTGCGACCCGCCGATCTGCGTCCAATATTCTGTCGCAACGCATAACACCAATTCCTTCTCATCTCTGACAAGAATGAGTTCCGGCGGCTCTTGATCCAATGCTTCCTTCTCGCGCAATGTCGCAAGAAAAATATCATGCCGGATTTCTTCGCCTTCTTCATGTTTTTGCCTGAACAACTCCGTCAAGCGTTCCCACAGCCCGTCTTTATAGTGTTCAACGATGCGAACTTCCGGGTTCTGTCAAAAGCAAACGCAAATTTGAGAAGGCTCTCCCACAGCGGCAGATCGAAATACATATCCACTTTATCCGCGTGATAAGAGTGTTGAATCACGGCAACGAGATGATTCAAGCCCGCTTTGCTAACCACGC
>JAITBX010000136.1 GCA_031283405.1 Burkholderiales bacterium
ACCCCTCTCCCACAAGTGGGAGAGGGGAGTTTTGTGTCCGCTTGAGCCGAATCGCTCTGGTGATACAGCTTTGCAAAAGGAAAGGAACAAGCAATGCAAGCAGCAGTGGCACAACTCAATCTGACGGTGGGCGCGCTCGACGCCAATGCGCGCCGCTTGCTGGACGCGCATCAATCGGCGTGCCGCGCCGGCGCGCGAGTGACGTTGACACCGGAGTTATCGTTGACCGGTTTTCCGCCGCAGGATTTGTTGTTGCGGCGAGCGTTTCTAGACGATTGTGCGCAGCGTTTGCAAGCGTTGGCGGCAGAAGTGGATCAAGGCGTTTTGCTGGTGGGCTTTCCGGAAATCGAAGAGGGGCGGTGTTATAACGCGATGGCGCTATTGCGGCGCGGCAAAGTGCGGCAGATTTATCGCAAGCAGATTTTGCGCGCGGAAGAAAAACGCTATTTTGAAAAAGGCGGCGCACAAGCAAGTCTTTTCAAAGAAGGCGGCGTTTCTTTTGCAATATTGTGCGGCGACGATCTCGTTAAATCCGCGCCGGCCAAAGCGGCGCTGGCGGTGGGCGCGCAATGCGGCTTGGTCGCGGAGGCGCGCGCGTATCAGCGAGACGATGAAACGGCGTATCCGGCGTGGCTCTCGGCGCGCGTGAAAATATTGGGCTTGCCGTTGATCGTTGCGCAACATGTGGGTGGGCAGGATACGCAAGTGTTCATGGGCGCGTCGATGGCGGTGAGTTCGACAGGGGTTTGTGCGCAACAATTGCCGGCGTGGCACGAAGCGCTGGCGTTGGTGCGGCTCAAGCGCGGCGAGCCGGAAGCGCGCAGCAATCAAACGCAGGAAGCAAGCGAGTATCACGTTTATCAAGCGCTGGTGACGGCGGTGCGCGACTATGTTCAGAAGAACGGTTTTCCCGGCGTGGTGATGGGATTGTCGGGCGGCGTGGATTCGGCGCTGGTGTTGGCGCTGGCCGTGGATGCGCTGGGCGCACATCGCGTGCAAACGTTCATGTTGCCGTCGCCTTACACCAGCGCGATGAGTTTGGAAGACGCCAAAGCGATGGCGCAAGAATTGGGCGTCGCGCATCAAAGTATCGCGTTGACGCCGTTGATGGACGCGGTGACGAAAACTTTGACGCCGTGGCTCGACGGCGAAGCCTCGGCGCTGACGGCGCAAAACATTCAAGCGCGATTGCGCGCGCTGTTGTTGATGGGCTTGTCGAATCAACACAACTGGTTGTTGCTGGCAACCGGCAACAAATCGGAATCAGCAGTCGGTTATTCGACGCTGTATGGCGACATGGCCGGCGGTTTTGCGCCGTTGAAAGACATCACCAAAGCGTGGGTTTATCGCTTGGCGCGTCATCGCAACACGTTGGGGCGCATCATTCCCGAACGCATTTTGACGCGCGCGCCGAGCGCCGAATTGGCGTATGGGCAAACCGATCAGGATGCCTTGCCGCCCTATGAAACGCTCGACGCGATTATCGAAGGCTATGTCGAACGCGGAGAAGACGCGGCGGCGTTGTTGGAGCAAGGCATTTCGCGGAAATACCTCAAAGAAACTTTGCAACTGCTGGCCGTGAACGAATACAAACGTCAGCAAGCCGTGCCCGGCCCGCGCATCACGGCAGGCGCGTTTGACGAGGATTGGCGTTATCCGATGATTTCAAAGTGGCGCGAGTTGGGAAAGAAGTGATCGTGAGTGTGTGTTATATTTGTTCTCATAAATTATTTTTGAGTGAATCATGAAGCGTATCGAAGCCATCATCAAGCCGTTCAAACTCGATGAAGTGCGCGAAGCCTTGTCGGAATTGGGCGCATCGGGAATGACCGTTACCGAAGTCAAAGGTTTTGGCCGCCAGAAAGGGCACACCGAATTGTATCGGGGCGCGGAGTACGCGATCGACTTTCTGCCCAAGACCAAAATCGAAGTGGTGTTGCCCGAAGCGCTGGTCGAGCGGGCGATCGAAGCGATCATTCGCGCGGCGCGCACCGGCAAGATCGGTGACGGCAAAATTTTTGTCACGCCGGTGGAACAGGTGATTCGCATTCGCACAGGCGAAGAAGGCGATGTGGCGCTGTAAAGTGGTTTTAAGTGAAGCGTTGACACCTCCGAGGCGTAATTCTGCCCCATCCCAGTCTTCCCCCAGAGGGGGAAGGAGCCACATTCCCTCCCCCTTTGGGGAAGGGTTAGGGTGGGGGCAGCGGTACAAGAATGTGCGCGCTTGAACTAAAGCCCCTCCAATAAAGAAACAATTTTCTTGATCGAAGAACACGAGAGGAAAACATGAACGCATTTTTCAGAGAGTTCAGAGACTTTGCGGTGAAGGGCAGCGTTATCGACCTAGCGGTCGGTATCATCATCGGCGCCGCGTTTGGGAAGATCGTCGATTCGCTGGTGAAGGATTTGGTGATGCCTATTATCAGCCGCCTTCTGGGCGGCCTCGATTTTACCAACTGGTTTTTCGTTCTCGGAAAAATTCCCGAAAACTACAACGGCGCGATGACGTATGAAGCGTTGACCAAGGCGGGCGTGCCGCTGTTCGCTTACGGCAACTTCATCACGATCCTCGTCAATTTCATCATTCTGGCGTTCATCATCTTTCTGATGGTGCGACAAATCAACCGGCTGAAGAGAGACGCGCCGCCCGCCGAACCGCCGCCGACGCCGGAGGAAGTGTTGTTGTTGAGAGAAATCCGTGATTCATTAAAAAACACATAAGGCAAATCATGAAAACGATCGGATTGCTGGGTGGGATGAGTTGGGAGTCCACCACGCTTTATTATAAATTTATTAACGAAGAAGTGCGCGCGCGCTTGGGAGAATTGCACTCGGCGAAGATTCTGCTTTACAGTGTCGATTTCCAGCAAATCGCTGTGTGGCAGCGGCAGGGAGCGTGGCAAGAGGCAGGCCAGTATTGCGCGCAAAAAGCGTTGATGTTGCAAAAGGCGGGAGCCGACGGCGTCGTTTTGTGCACCAACACCATGCACGAAATCGCGCCGATGATCGAGGCGGCGATCGACGTTCCGTTTCTGCACATTGTCGATCCGACGGCGGAAGCGATTAAAAAACAGGGCTTGCGTAAGGTCGGTTTTCTCGGAACGCGCTTTACAATGGAGCGCCCGTTTTTCAAGGATCGCCTGCGCGAGCGGTGCGGCATCGAGATGATGTTGCCCAATGCCGAGGATCGGGAAACGGTGCATCGGATCATTTTTGAAGAGTTGTGCCGAGGCGAAATTCTTGATACGTCAAAACAGATTTACCGCAGAGTGATAAATGACTTGGCGGATCACGGCGCCGAAGGCATTATTCTGGGCTGCACGGAAATTTCATTGCTGGTCAAACCCGATGATGCGCCGGTGCCGTTGTTCGATACGGCGGAGTTGCATGCGAAAAGCGCGTGCGCTTGGGCGCTGGCCGAAACGGCTTGAGCCGTGAGGCGTCGAAGTGCCTGAAATTTTGCATTGGAAAAAAGCTCGCGTCGTCGGACGCTTCTTGTGGGCGGAGCGTCTTTTTTCGCTACGAATCGAAGCGCCGGAAGTTTCTTTCACCGCCGGTCAGTTTGTGTCGCTGGCGCTGCCGGCGCCGGCAGGAAGCGTCGAACCGATGCTGTCGCGGCCTTATTCATTCGTGAATGCGCCGAGCAGTGTGCAGGGTGGCGAGTCGCACGAATTTCTCATCGCTGAGTTGCCGCAGGGAACGTTGTCGCCGCGTTTGGCGAAGTTGCGCGAAGGCGACGCTGTTTGGATCGGCAGCGCTTACGGTTTTTTTGTCTGCGACGAAGTACCGGCTGCTGACTCGTTGTGGATGATGGCGACCGGCGCGGGCATCGCGCCGTTTCTGTCACTGTTGCGCACCGACGCGCTGTGGCAGAAGTTTCCCCGCGTTGTGTTAGCGCACGGCGTGCGGCAAGCCAGAGAGCTGGTTTATCCCGAAGTGATCGCGGCGGTGCAGCGGGAGCGCGGCGAGCGTTTTTTCTACGCGCCTTTCGTGAGCCGCGAAGTGTTGAGACCGGAACAGCGCGGAATTTTTTCGGGGCGGATCACGACGGCGCTCGTCGATAAGCAGATTGAAAAAGCGGCAGGTCTTGCGCTCGACAAGGAAACGGCGCAGGTGATGTTGTGCGGCAATCCGGCGATGGTCGAGGAAGTGCAGCGTTTGCTTGCCGAGCGCGGCATGCGTCGCCATCGCATGCGTGTGCCCGGGCAGATCACGGTCGAGGCGTATTGGTAGCAGGGATCAGGAATCAGGGCGTAGATGGGTAGAGCCGAAGGTGAAACCCATCATCTCAATTTCCGACACAGCATGGGTTTTTCTGCGCTCTTTCAACTTTGTTGATAGGTTTTGTGCGGCTTTGCCGCATTCCGCTGCGAGGAACCAGCCTTCGGCTGTCCTGCGGCCTTCGGCCTTGTGCTTTGCTCTACCCATCCACGAACTCTTCCACTTGCGGGAGAGGGGGAAAATGTGGCGGATCAAGTCAAAAATGTTATAGGGTTGGTTTATTCATGAGTGATTGCAAAATAGTGCCAACATCAATGCGCCCGCTGACTTCCCCTACTTGTTGTCGGCAGTGAGCGACAACGCGGCGCAAGAATTTCCGCCTGCCATGATTTTGGCAGAATCTTTCTTCGGTTTGCCAGAAAGACTCTATAAAAATAGCATGGGTCTTATATAATAATGGCGCAACTTATTCTCCTCTTGCCTCATCAGATGCCAAGGAAAACGCGATGACCTTCCCAGACCGTAATTGTTCGATTTGTTCCACATGGTTGAAACCTTTTTTGTTGCCGTTCCAGGCATTGCGCTGGTTGATTCACCAAATTTTCGGTGAATTGTTCTGGCGACCGCCGCGTTGGGCAGCGTTCATCGGGCGCGGCGCTTGCGCGGCGGGGCGCCATCCGTTGCTGACGCTTGTCGGCGTGGTGGTGTTGGCGGCGCTGGTCGGCGGCTGGTTCTGGTGGCAGGCGCAGCCCAAACCGACGGTGGTGACTTTGAATGTCACCAATCCGACGCTCACCGATCTCGTCGAAGAAAAGCCGATGATCAATCCGTTGATCATCGCGTTCTCGGCGCCGGTGGCGACGCTGGAAAGCGCTGACAAGGAAGTGGCGAGCGAGAACATCGTGGTGTCGCCGCCGCTGAAAGGGAAGTGGAAATGGGAAGGCGATTCGACGTTGACTTTGCGCCCCGACACCGATTGGGCGGTGGGCGCGGAGTACACGGTGACGTTTTCGCCGAAGATGTTCCGACCGGAAGCGCGCTTCGACAGTTACAAGACGAAATTTCAGACGGCGGTTTTTGCGATGAGTGTTCTGGATGCGCGTTTCGCTCAAAGCCCGACCGATCCGAAAGACAAGAAGGTTGTGGCGTTGGTCAGATTCACGCATCCGGTTGACGCCGCCGATTTCGAGAAGCGAATCAGTCTGGTGATGGAGGGGCAGGAAAAAGGCGTGCTCGGTTTGGGCGAAAAGAAAACGGCGTTTCAAGTCAGTTTCGACAAGAAGAAGCTCACCGCTTTCATTCATTCGACGACGTTGCCGATTCCGGAAAAACCGCAAACGATGCGGGTGATGATCGACAAAGGGGCGCGGGCTGCAAGCGGCGGCAACACCACGAGCGAAGCATTGACCGCAATGGCGGGGATTCCCGGCATCGACAGTTTGCAAATTACCGATCTCAGGCCGATCGTCGTCACCAATGAAAAATTTCAGTCGGAGCAGGTGTTGACGTTGCAACTGTCGATGCTGGCGCAAGAGCGGCAGGCGAAAGACGCGATCAAAGTCTGGCTGTTGCCGAAGCAGCCGCCGGAAGGTTATTTGCAACGCGCGCGCTCAAACGTGGATCCCAACTCTGACAAGTTGTATCAGTGGAGCGGCTACGATGTGTCGTTCATCGATCAGGTGATACTCAAAAGCGGCGAAGCGCTGAAACTGGAAGCGCTGCCGAGCGAGAATGATGTGGCCGATACGTTCAGCTACCGTTATCAAGCGCCGCCCTGGCGATTTCTCTATGTGCAGGTTCCGAAAGGATTGACGGCGTTCGGCGGTTATCGTTTGGGCAAAGACAGAGCGGTCGTTTTTCAAGTGCCGGCTTATCCGGCGGTAGCGAAAATCATGTCGGAAGGTTCGCTGTTGTCGTTGTCGGGCGAGCGCAAACTGTCGGTGATGGCGCGCGATGTGCCGGCGATTCGTTACACGATCGGCCGCGTGTTGCCGCAACAGTTACAATTTTTAGTCGGCAAGGGTTTGTCTTATGGCAATTTTTCAAAGCCGGAATTTTATTCGGGCATCAGTGAATCCGATATCGTCGAGCGTTTTGAAAAAGCCATTGAGCTTCCGGCGGCGGAGCCGGGCAAACCGCAGTATCGGGCGCTGGATTTGAGCGAGTATCTCAACGCCGGCGGAAAAATGAAACGCGGCGTTTTTCTGCTGCGTGTGCAGGCTTACGATCCGAGAACCAAACAGAATCTTGGGATTCCGGACCATCGGCTGGTCATGGTCAGCGATCTGGGGTTGATTGATAAAAGGACAGTCGCTGGGGGCCACGATATTTTCGTGCAGTCGATTTATCGCGGCGGCCCAGTGGGTGGCGCGACGATCGAAGTCATCGGTCGCAACGGTTTGCCGGTGACGCAAGTGCAGGCCGACGCCAATGGGCACGCAACGCTTCCCAATCTCAATGATTTCAAAAATGAACGCGCGCCGGTATTTCTCTTGGTCAGCAAGGATAGCGACAGCAGTTTCCTGCCGCTCAACTATGCCAATCGCTTCTTGAACTATTCGCGCTTCGATGTCGGCGGTGCGGTCAATGCTACCGATGCGAAGCAACTGTCAGCGTATCTTTTTTCCGATCGCGGCATTTACAGACCAGGCGAAGAGATTCGCGTCGGGATGATTGCGCGCTCGACCAACTGGGCGCAATCGGTGGCGGGCATTCCGCTGGAACTGGAAGTGATCGACGCGCGCGGATTGACGGTGCGACGTGACAAGATCACCTTGCCGGAGAGCGGCTTCGGCGAGTTGCGGCATCCGACGCTCGACACCGCGCCGGCAGGAACGTACACGATCAATTTGTCGCTGGTCAAGAAAGGCAACATCAATACCTTGATCGGCTCGACGACGGTGCGCGTTCAGGATTTCGAGCCGGATCGTTTGAAGATGAGCGCGCGTTTCAATCAGGGGCCGACCGAAGGCTGGGTGACGCCGGAAGATTTGGCGGTGCAAGTGTCGTTGCTGAATTTGTTTGCGACGCCGGCGGAAGATCGCCGTGTTCGCGGCTTCATGTCGTTGACGCCGGGCGTGTTGAAATTCGCGCGCTACAAGGATTATTTGTTCAACGATCCGTTCGACGATCCGAAACACCCCAAGGAGCCGGTGTCGGAAGAGCTGTCCGAAACAAAAACCGATGCGCAAGGTCAGGCGACGTTGAAGCTCGATCTGCAACGCTTCGCGCGAGCGACGTATCGCGCGCAAGTCGTCGTTCAGGGTTACGAAGCGGACGGCGGTCGCGGCGTGTCGGCAGAGACGGCGATATTGGTATCGGGGCTCGATTATCTGGTTGGCTACAAGCCGGACGGCAAACTGGAATTCGTGCGTCGCGACAGCGCACGCGCCGTTGACTTGCTGGCGATCGGGCGCGACGGCAAACAGCGCGCCGTCGAAGGATTGAAATTGCAGCACATCGAACGCCGCTTCGTGTCGGTGCTGACTCGTCAGCTCGACGGCACTTACCGCTATCAGTCGAAGGAAAAAGAAGTTTTGCTCGATGAAACGCCGTTGACGATTGCGGCTGCCGGCCAACCGTTGAAGTTGGCGACGGAAACGCCGGGCGCGTTCAGTTATGTGGTGCGCGACGCGGAGGGATTGGAGTATGCGCGCATCGCGTACAGCGTTGCCGGCGAAGCCAATCTGACGCGCTCGCTCGACAAGAATGCGGAATTGAAATTGACGCTGTCGAAAGGCGACTTTGCGCCGGGCGAAGATATCGAAGTGCAAATTGAAGCGCCCTACGTCGGTCACGGCCTGATCACCGTCGAGCGCGACAAGGTTTACACGCATCGCTGGTTCTCTACCAAGACGACCAGCACGGTGCAGAAGATCGCGTTGCCGAAAGACGTTGACGGCAATGCGTATCTGACGGTGACGTTCGTGCGCGATCCGGGGTCGGACGAAATTTACATGAGCCCGCTCTCGTTCGGCGTGGCGCCGTTCTCGGTGAGCCGTGAGCGTTATCGTTTGAAACTCGACGTGGCGGCGCCGGACAAGATCAAATCCGGCGACACGGCGACGTTCAAAGTGAAGAGCGACAAGCCGTCGAAAGTGGCGGTGTTCGCTGTGGACGAAGGGATTCTGCAAGTGGCGCGCTACAAGATGGCCGATCCGCTCGGTTATTTCTTCCAGAAGCGTGCGCTCGAAGTGTCAACGAGTCAGTTGCTCGATTTGATTTTGCCGGAGTTCTCACGAGTGATGGCTGCTTCTGCGCCGGGCGGCGATGCCGAAGGTGCGTTGGGACGTTTCCTGAATCCGTTCAAACGCAAACGCGATCCTGCCGTGGCGTACTGGTCGGGCATCGTCGATGTCGGAGCGGACGGCAAAACACTTTCGTGGAAAGTTCCCGAATCGTTCAACGGCAGTTTGCGAGTGATGGCTGTCGCGGTGACGCCGCAGTCGGTCGGCGTCTATGAAGGGCACACTACCGTGCGCGGCGATTTTGTACTGTCGCCGACAGCGCCGCTGTCGGTAACGCCGGGCGATGAATTCGATGTGCCGGTCGGCGTGTCGAACAATCTGGAAGGTTCTGGCAAAGACGCCAAAGTGAAAGTGACGCTCGACGGCGGAGAATACTTTGAAACGGTCGGCGAAAAAACGATAGAAGTGCCGATTGTGGAAAACCGCGAAGGCGTCGTGCATTTCCGCGCTCGCGCCAAACCGTTGCTGGGATCGGGAACGTTATCGTTGACGGCAGGCATCGGCGACAAGAAATCGAAGTTGACAACAGCCGTCAGCGTCAGACCCGCGACGCCGTACCGTCAGGAGTTTCAGGCGGGAGTGGTGGCGAGCGGGAAAGAAGTTGAGTTGCCGATGGCTCGTCGCTTGTTCGCCGAACATCGCAAACTCGATGTGGGCGTGTCGGCGTCGCCGATGGTGATGGCCAACGGTTTGGCCGCGTATCTCGACAACTATTCGTACACGTGCACCGAACAAATCGTGTCGCAAGCGATACCGGCGCTGGTGTTGAGTCATCGTCCTGAATTTGGCGAGATCAAATCGAAACGCGGCGCGACGTTGAGCGGATTGATGACGATGTTGCGCGCGCGGCAGAACGCCGAAGGCGCTTACGGTTTATGGGCAGGAAACGCCATCGTTTCGGAACCGGCAAGCGTGTGGGCGCAGCAATTCCTCGTCGAAGCGAAAGATCGCGGCGAAACGGTGCCGGCGGATATGTTGCAACGCGGCAATGAGTGGTTGCAAAATTTTGCGATGAGCGAAGGCGATACGCTGTTTGATGATCGGTCGCGCGCGCTGGCGGTGTATGTGTTGACGCGGCAGGGAATGCAAAC
>JAITBX010000189.1 GCA_031283405.1 Burkholderiales bacterium
AACCTCTTTATCAAGCAAGGCTTTCCGGTACTTCACCGGAAATACCACATGGTAGTGAATTTGCCACGCGCAATGGCTTGCTTTGTCAACTTCTCCATTGGCATTTTGGCTCATCCTGACATTTTAGTCCCCGCGCCAAGAGCGCGGGGAATTACAAGTTAAAACAAAAGAGCGCTACGCCGATCCCTGAATTCCGCCACCGCTGGCGCGTGATCCGACGGCTTTTCTCCTTTGCGTTCGTCGCGGTCGATCGTGCTGGAGATACATTGAGAACGCAACGCTTCGGAAATCAGCAGATGGTCGATACGCAAGCCGCGATTTTTGATGAAACCCAGTTGCCGATAATCCCACCAACTGAAAACATTCGGCGGTTGTTTAAACAAACGAAAACTGTCAACGAGTCCCAATGAAAGAAACGAGCGGAACGTCACGCGCTCTTCGTCGGAACACAGGATTTGGCCGCGCCAGATGTCGGGGTCGCACACATCACGATCGTCCGGCGCGATGTTGAAATCACCGGCAACGACGAGTTCGGGATGCTGCATTAGAGCCTCTTGCAAATAACGTCGCAGGTGACGGCACCACTGCATTTTGTATTCAAACTTTTCGCTGCCCACCGCTTGCCCGTTCGGCACATAAACACACACCGCTCTGATTTTGTCCACTGTCGCCGCGATCACTCGCGCTTGCGGATCGTCGTAATCGTCGATGCCGCAACCAACTTCACTCATCGCCATGTCGCGGCGTGCCAGAATCGCCACACCGTTGTACGTTTTCTGTCCGTGAAAGCAACTTTGATAACCGGCATCGAGCAAAATATCCTGCGGAAAGCGAACGTTCTCGCATTTGGTTTCCTGCAAACACACAATGTCCGGCGCTTGCTTCTCCAGCCACGCCAGCAAACGCGGCAAGCGCACGTTCAGCGAATTGACGTTCCAAGCGGCGATTTTCATGGTTGTCAGGCGCTTTCCCTCCCCCTTTGGGGGAGGGTTAGAGTGGGAGCTGGCGGCGTAAGAATGTTCACGATTGAATCAAAAACGCTTTAACTTGCACAAAAGGCGGCTCGTTGCCGCCTTTGTTGTATTCATCACTCTGATGAAGGCTCGGAAGGCGCCAGCGATGGCGGCGGCGCAGAGTCAGGCGCCAGCGCAGGCGGTGTCGTTGTCGGCGGTGTTGACGCTGGTGTCGCCGGTTTCGGTTTCGGTGTTGCCGCTGCCGCCGGCTTTTCTGCTGATGCTGCCGTGTGCTTCACCGACGTTTTCACGCCGGCATCTTTGCTGTAACCACCGCGGTCGAGCGCTTGTTGCCAGCTTGCGTCGTTGAATCCTTTGACGAAATCGGCGCCCACTTGCAATACCGGCACTTGAAGGTCGCCGGTCAGCTTTTTGAGTTTCTCATTTCCGCCCTCGCTTTGCGTATCGACGAAGGTGTAGGGAATGCCGCGCTTTTGCAGCATCGCTTCGGCGTCCTCGCACAACGTTCCGCACGAGAAAGCGTACAAGGTTACCGGAAAACGTTCCATTGCTTGCCGCGTACTCGCCGAAACTTTGTCGCTCTCGATAAAGTTTTCGTCGAGGTGTTTGACCTGCGCGTCCTTGGCGGTCGGCGGCGGCGGCTTGTCGGTATAGACGACGCGACCGTCGGCATCGACGTAGCGGTAAAGCGTTTGAGCGTTGACGCTGAAAGCCAGCAGCAAGAACATCGCCGCCGGTATGGCGCGGCGCAGAAATGAGAAAAACGAAGAAGTGAAAGTCGTCATGATCGTCTCCTTAATGTTCAATAATGCCATTGTGCCGCAAAAATGCGTCCATTTGGGGCGGGCGGTCGCGAAACGCAATGAAAGACTGTAGCGCATTTCGCACACTGCCGCGTCCCAGAATTTCGTCGCGCAGCCGACGCCCCACTGTCGCTGACAACCCGCCCGCTTCCTCAAACAGGCTATAAGCGTCCGACGACAGCACTTCCGCCCACAGATAGCTGTAATAACCGGCGGCGTAACCGCCCGCAAAAATATGGCCGAAGCTGTTCTCGAAACGATCGTAATCGGCGTAGCGCATCACCGCGACTTCACGGCGCACGCTCGCCAACACGGCGCGCGCGTCAGGCGGTAATGGCATCGCATGCAGTCGCATGTCGAACAATCCGAATTCGATTTGCCGAAGCAACATCAGCCCCGCTTGGAAGTGACGCGCTGCCAGCATTTTGTCGAACAACGTTCGCGGCAACGACGAGCCCGTTTCGACATGAGCGCTCATCGCTTCGATCACCTCCCATTCCCAGCAAAAATTTTCCATCAACTGACTGGGCAATTCCACCGCGTCCCATTCAAAACCCTCAAGACCGGATACGCCCGGCGTCGGTTCGCGCGTGAGCAATTGATGCAGACCGTGGCCGAATTCATGGAACAACGTCAACACATCATCGTGCGTGAATGTCGTCGGTTCACCGTTCACCGGCGCCGGAAAATTGCAGGTCAAATAGACGATCGGCCTTTGCATTCCGTCGCATGTGATCCGCAACGGCAACGCGCCGTTCATCCACGCGCCCCCCTGCTTTTTTTCGCGCGCATAGAGATCGAGATAAAACCGGCCGATCAATTCACTGCCGGTTTCATCGCGTAATTCAAAATGGCGAACATCGGGGTGCCAAGCTTCCGCCGGCGCAGCGCGAACGATTACGCCGTACAAAGTTTCGATCACCCGAAATAAACCGCTCAATACTTTTTCTTCCTGAAAATAAGCGCGCACTTCCTGATCGGAGAACGCATAATCGCGCTGCTTCATTTTCTCCGACGCAAACGCCACATCCCACGGCTCCAACGCTTCGATCCCAAGCGTGTCCCGCGCAAATGTTTTCAACGCCGCCAGATCGCGTTCGGCGAAAGGCCGCGCCCGTTTTGCCAGATCGCCAAGAAACGTCAACACCTCATCAACGCTACCGGCCATTTTCGGCACCAGCGAAACAGCGCTGTAATGCGGATAACCGAGCAACGTTGCCTCCTCTGCCCGCAAAGTTAACAAGCGGTGAATCAATGCCGTGTTGTCACGAGCAGGATCGACGCCCAATTCGGACGCGCGTGTCGCGTAAGCGCGATGCAGTGCGACCCGCAAGGGACGATGCTCAGCGTACTGCATCACAGGCCGATAACACGGCGACAACAGCGTCAAGCGCCAACCCGTTTGCTTGTTTTTCTCCGCCTGCGCGCGCGCTTCGGCAATCACATCCGACGGCAAACCGACAAGCTCTTTCTCGTCGGTGACCAGCAGCGAAAAATCCTGCGTCGCGTCGAGAAGATGATCGTCGAAAGTCGCCGACAACTGCGCTTCTTCTTCGTGCAACGCTTTGAATTGCGAGCGTTGCGGCTCCGGAAAATCGACGCCGCCCAAGCGAAAATCCCGCAGCGCGTTGTCGATCGCTTTGCGTTGCGCTTCCGGCAGCGCCTCGAACAACATGCCGTCGCGTAAAGCGCGGTAACGCGCAAACAGTCGCGCATCCTGCGACACTTCACTGTGAAAAGCCGTCAACAACGGCAGGCCGGTGTTGTAAGCATCGCGTAGCGACGGGCTGCTGACGACGGCGTTCAAATGCGACACCGCGCCCCACATTTGATCGAGGCGATCGAGCGTTTCCGCGAGCGGCGCGGCCAGATTTTCCCACGTCGGCGGTTCATCGCAAGCAACAACTTGTTCAACTGTGTCGCGCGCTTCCTGCAAACGTTGCGCCAGCGCCGGCGCGACATGTTCGGAACGAATATCAGAACAACGGGGAAGCCCCGAAGAAATCAGTAAAGGGTTGTTCATGGTGTTTGTTTCATTCTAAAAAACAGGAGCGCAGCGTTAAATCCGCGCGTTCAGCATCTTATCGAGCGCTTCCAAATCTTCCGGCGCGCCGACGTTGAACCATGCTCCGTCGTAGCGCTCGCCGGAGACGATGCCCTGCGCTATCCATTGCCGGTAATACGGCGTCAGTTTTTGCGGCACGTCGGGCGCGATGTTGGCAAACAAGCGCGTGTGGTAAATGCCGATGTTGCCAAACGTCAGTTGCTCGCTTGCAATTTTTTCACCTGCACTTTTCTCATCAGCAATCTCCAGCATTCCGCGACGGTTCAAAACAAAATCGCCTTCGAGGTGATACGGCGGATTGGAAACCATCACCAGATGCGCAAGCGCGATATTTTTTTCTTCGCGCATTTTTTCGATCATCGGCAA
>JAITBX010000203.1 GCA_031283405.1 Burkholderiales bacterium
CGAGTGGCCGTTGCTGTCCACGGCGACGGTGACCGGCATGTCTTTCAGATCGAACTCATAAATCGCTTCCATTCCCAAATCTTCAAACGCGACGACTTTCGCTTGTTTGATCGCTTTCGCGACGAGATAGGCGGCACCGCCGACGGCGATCAGGTAAGCCACTTTGTGTTTTTTGATGGCTTCGATGGCGACGGGGCCGCGCTCGCCTTTGCCGACCATCGCAATCAGGCCGGTTTGCGCCAGCATGGCTTCGGTGAACTTGTCCATTCGCGTCGAGGTTGTGGGGCCGGCGGGGCCGACGGCTTCGTCTCTGACCGGATCGACCGGCCCGACGTAATAGATCGCGCGGTTTTTGAAGGAGACGGGAAGGGTTTCTCCGCGCGCCAGCATTTCGGTAATCCGTTTATGGGCGGCGTCGCGGCCGGTCAATATTTTGCCGTTCAGCAACAGCCGCTCGCCCGGTTTCCACGAAGCGGCCTCTTCTTGGGTCAGCGTATCAAGGTTGACGCGACGCGCTTCCGCTGACGGCGACCAAGTGACTTTCGGCCAGTGCGACAAATCCGGCGGCGTCAGTTTCGCCGCGCCACTTCCGTCGAGGGTGAAATGGATGTGGCGGCAAGCGGCGCAGTTCGGGATCATCGCCACGGGCAGGTTGGCGGCGTGCGTCGGGTAATCGAGGATTTTGACGTCGAGCACGGTGAACAGCCCGCCCAAGCCTTGCGCGCCGATGCCGAGCGCGTTCACTTTTTCGTAGATTTCAAGGCGCAGTTCTTCAAGGCGATTTTTAGCGCCGCGTTTGATGAGGTCGGCGATGTCCACTGGCTCCATCAGCGCTTCCTTGGCCATCAGCATCGCCTTATCGGCGGTGCCGCCGATGCCGATGCCCAGAATGCCGGGCGGACACCAGCCGGCGCCCATCGTCGGCAACATTTTCAGCACCCAGTCAACAATGGAATCGGACGGGTTCAGCATCGCAAATTTCGTTTTGGCTTCGGAGCCGCCGCCTTTGGCGGCGATTTTGACATCGACGGTGTTGCCGGGAACGAGGTCGAAATGGACGATGGCGGGAGTGTTGTCGCGGGTGTTTTTGCGGGCGTCGGCGGGGTCGGCCAGCACGGAATAGCGCAGAGTGTTGGTTTTGTCGGAATAAGCGCGGGCAACACCTTCGTTCACCATGTCGAGAATCGACCGCGAAGCTTCTTCAAAGCGAACATCCATCCCGACTTTGACGAAAGCGGCGACGATTCCGGTATCCTGACAGATCGGACGACGGTTTTCGGCGCACATCCGCGAGTTGGTCAAAATTTGGGCGATGGCGTCGCGGGCGGCGGGTGACTGCTCGGCCTCGTAGGCTTTGCCCAGCGCTTCGATGTAATCCATCGGGTGGTAATACGAAATGTATTGCAGAGCGTCAGCAATGCTTTGAACGAAATCTTCGGTGCGGATCAGGGTGGTCATATAAGTCTCTTGCTAGTGATTTTGACAATGGTAATCGGGGCGCGGCAAGATGCGGTCGCAGGCGGCCATCGCCATCGCCGACAGCAGGAAGGCGAGGTGAATCCCCGTTTGCGCGGCCAGAGTCTTGGTGTCGTAAGCGTGCGCGTTGATGAAGGTTTTCAGCAGATGGATCGACGAAATGCTGATGATCGCGGTGGCGAGTTTGACTTTCAATACGCTGGCGTTGACGTGCGACAGCCATTCGGGCTGATCGGGGTGATCGTCGAGGTCGAGGCGGGAAACGAAAGTCTCATAACCGCCGACGATGACCATGATGAGAAGGTTGGAAATCATCACGACATCGATCAGCCCCAAAATCACCAGCATGATGACCGTCTCTGACGGTTTCACCATATCGACGATCTCCTGACCGGGCGGCGTGACGTTGGCGACGATCAGGCGAATCGCCTCCTGATTGCCGAAAGTCGCTTCGATCAGATGAATCAGTTCGACCCAAAAGAGCCAGACATAGACCATTTGCGCGACGATCAGCCCCAAATACAGCGGCAGTTGCAGCCATCGGCTCATGAAAATGAGACGCGGCAAGGGTCGCAACGGGCGGGTTTCGAGATCGACGATGGTCGGAGAATGAGAAGGCTCGGGGGCGGGAGGGGCGGTCGTTTCGGAGGGCATTTTGAGAATGGTTGGGGTGGCCAAGAAGTATGATTCTACCCCAGATGAAACGCTGTCGTGTTGGGTGGCGCTACGCTTACCCGCATATACGGGACGCCGAGGGCGGCGTCCCCTCATCTGATACCCGATCCCTGAAACCTGATATCTGATAAGGGTCTTGTTTGCCTGTACGTTATAATAAGAAATCTCATCTGAAGCACGATGCCAGCAGAGCGGCATAAATCATTATAAACAACATTAGAAATATATTATAAGGTATTGTATCTATGAGTAATTATCCTCATCCGCTGATTGCCCGTGAGGGCTGGCCGTTTTTGGCGGGGGCGGTCTTGATTGCGTTGGTGTTCTCGTTTCTTGCTCCTTGGTGGCTGACGGCGCTGGCGTGGCTGATCGCGCTCTTCATTTTGCAGTTTTTCCGCGACCCGGCGCGCGAGATTCCGGCGCAGCCCAATGCCGTGTTGTGTCCCGCTGATGGTCGCGTGATCAAAGTCGAGCCGGCGCACGATCCTTATCTTGATAGAAAATCATTAAAAATCAGCGTGTTCATGAATGTTTTTAATGTGCATTCTCAAAGAAGTCCGGTGGACGGCAAGATCGAAGAAGTGTGGTACAACCGTGGCAGTTTCCTGAATGCGGCCATCGACAAGGCGTCGGAGGAGAACGAGCGCAATGCGCTGCATCTGACGGCGGCCAACGGGCAGGCGGTGACGTGTGTGCAGGTGGCCGGTCTGGTGGCGCGGCGGATTTTCTGTTATGTCAAGGCGGGTGATACACTGGCGCGCGGCCAGCGTTACGGGTTCATCCGTTTCGGATCGCGGGTCGATGTTTATCTGCCGGAATCGGCGCGCGCCTGTGTGACCATCGGGCAGAAGGTACGGGCGACCGAGACGGTGCTGGCGGAATTGCAGTAAACAAAAAAGCAGCAAGCGAAAAAATTGCATCAAACAAAAATGCGGTAACATGAAAAAAGAAAAGGCGAAAACGCATCATGTCCCTCTACGACGAAGACCATAAAGAGCGCGTACTGCGCAAGAACGCCGGCCGGCGGCGGGGGATTTATCTGTTGCCCAATGCGTTCACGCTGGTGGCGCTGTTTGCCGGCTTTTTCTCGATCGTTCAGGGGA
>JAITBX010000216.1 GCA_031283405.1 Burkholderiales bacterium
ATGAAACGATCAACCGCAGCGGATGCAATACCCCTTGACGAACCTCGGCAACGCCGAGGAAGCGGTTGCCGGAATCAGCATAAACCGCGTAACTTTCATTATCTTGCATCGAAGTCACGCCAACATCGCACGGCGCCAGCCGCTGCCCCTGGCTGAAACGGTTAGCCATCGTCGGCGCGAGATCGATTCGGGTCAACGCCTGAACCAGCATTTCCGCCGGCAACAGGGCATTCTTCCGTTCAGCGTCTGTCGCCGCGGCCAGCGCTTCCAATGAGTGCGCCGCCGCCATCGAAAACTGCCCGCTTTGCAATCGGCGCAACGCAGTCAGATGCGCGCCGCAACCCAACGTCGCGCCGATGTCTTCGGCCAGCGTCCGAATGTAAGTGCCCTTACTCACCTGCGCTTCGATCATGAGAACCGGCGGCGCGAATTCGATCAAGCGCAGCGCGTGAACCATGATCGCGCGCGCTTCACGCGGAATGTCGATGCCGGCGCGGGCGTATTCGTAATAAGCGCGTCCCCGATATTTGAGCGCGGCATGGCGCGGCGGAATTTGTTGCTGCGCCCCGTGAAAACGAGTCAACACTTTTTCGACGGCGGCAAGATCGACATGTGCAATGTCGCGGGTTTCAACGACATCGCCTTCGGGATCGCCGGTGGTGGTGGTTACCCCCAAGCGCAAGGTGGCGCGATAGGTTTTATCGGCATCGAGAACGAAGCGCGAAAATTTGGTTGCCTCACCGAAACACAGCGGCAGCAAGCCGGAGGCGAACGGATCAAGCGTTCCCATGTGACCGCCTTTTTCGGCTTGAAACAAACGACGCGCTTTTTGCAGCGCCGCGTTCGACGACATCCCGACCGGTTTGTCGAGCAACAACACGCCGTCAACGCGACGCCAAGCCATCAGGGATTAGATTCCTGATCTTTGCCGATCGCTTCGTCGATCAAGCGGGACATTTGTATTCCGCGCTCGGTCGAGCGATCGTAAATGAAATGCAGTTGCGGCACGGTGAAGCTGGACAAACGATGAGCAATTTCGGAGCGCAGAAAACCCGCCGTCCGCGCCAACGCCTGCTCGGCTTCTTCAGCGTCCGCCGCGTTGCTCATATTGGTGAAATACACTTTGGCGTGCGCCAGATCGTTGGAAACGTCAACGGCAGTGATCGTCACCAAACCGATGCGCGGATCCTTGATCTGTTCGCGCAACAATTCGGCCAGCTCGCGCTGAATCTGATCGCCGACGCGATGGTGACGGGCGGAATGTTTTTTCATGGGTTCAGAGTGTTTATTAGAGTGGTTTTAAGTGAAACATTGACACTTCCGAAGTGCGATTCATGGTTTCATTCTTCCCTTCCACTGCCCCTATCCCAACCTTCCCCCAAAGGGGGAATGAGCTACATTCCCTCCCCCTTTGGGGGAGGGTTAGGGTGGGGGTCAGCAACGCAAAAATGTACACGATTGAATCAAAAACGTTCTACAACGTTCTGGCGATTTCGACGACTTGATAAACTTCGATCTTGTCGCCTCGCTGGATGTCGTTGAAGTTTTTGATCGACAAGCCGCATTCAAATCCGGCCTTGACTTCTTTCACGTCATCCTTGAAGCGCTTCAACGAATCGAGCTCGCCGTCGTGAAGCACCACATGATCGCGCAACAAACGAATACGCGCACCGCGCTGCACCATGCCTTCGAGCACATAGCAACCGGCGACAGCGCCGACTTTCGGAATCCGATAGACTTCGCGGATATCGACCAGCCCCAGTTGTTGTTCGCGTTTTTCCGGAGACAACAAACCGGAGAGCGCTGCTTTCACATCATCGGCCGCTTCGTAAATAATATTGTAGTAGCGAATTTCGATATCGTTGTTTTCGGCGAGCTTGCGCGCCTGCGCATCTGCGCGGGTATTGAAGCCGATAACGACGGCCTTGGACGCAATCGCCAGATTGATGTCGGACTCGGTGATGCCGCCGACCGCAGCGTGAACAATGTCGATCCTGACTTCATGGGTCGATAGTTTGGTCAGCGTTTGTTGCAACGCCTCATAGCTGCCCTGTACGTCGGCCTTGATAATGAGCGGCAATACTTTGACATCGGTGTCGCCCATTTGCTCGAACATGCTTTCGAGTTTGGCGGTTTGTTGTTTTGCCAGCCGCACATCGCGGAATTTTCCCTGACGGAAAAGCGCAACCTCGCGGGCGCGACGCTCGTCGTTCAACGCCAGCACATCTTCGCCGGCCAACGGCACATCCGACAGCCCTTGAATTTCGACCGGAATCGAAGGCCCCGCTTCGGCGATGTTGCGACCATTCTCATCGACCATCGCGCGAACGCGGCCATAAACCGCACCGGCCAATACAATGTCGCCGCGTTTCAACGTGCCCGATTGCACCAGCACGGAAGCCACCGCGCCGCGTCCCTTGTCGAGCTGCGATTCGATCACGATGCCTTTGGCAGGCGCGTCTTTCGGCGCTTTCAATTCCAGCACTTCCGCTTGCAATAACACCGCGTCGAGCAGCGCGTCGATGCCTTGTCCGGTTTTCGCCGACACTTCGACGAACTGCACATCGCCCCCATACGCTTCGGGAATGACGTTTTCGGCGACCAATTCTTGTCGCACCCGTTCCGGGTTGGCATCCGGTTTGTCGATCTTGTTGATGGCGACGACAATCGGCGCGTTACCGGCTCTGGCGTGAGCAATCGCTTCTTTGGTTTGCGGCATCACGCCGTCGTCGGCGGCCACCACCAGAATCACAATGTCGGTCACCTTCGCGCCACGCGCCCGCATCGCCGTAAACGCTTCGTGACCGGGCGTGTCGAGGAAAGTGATGATGCCCTTCGGCGTTTCGACGTGGTAAGCGCCGATGTGCTGCGTAATGCCGCCCGCTTCGCCGATGGCGACTTTGGTGCGGCGAATGTAATCGAGCAGCGAAGTCTTGCCGTGATCAACGTGTCCCATCACCGTCACCACCGGCGCGCGCGGCAGCAACTCGGCGTCGCCGTGGTTCGACGCTTCGTCGGCCACCAGCAACGCATCGGGATCGTCCGGCTTGGCGGCGATAGCGGTGTGTCCCATTTCTTCGACGACGATGATCGCGGTTTCCTGATCGAGCATTTGATTGATGGTCACCATCATGCCCATTTTCATCAGCGTCTTGATGACTTCCGCCGCTTTCACCGACATCTTGTGCGACAAATCGGCAACGGTAATCGTTTCCGGCACCACCACTTCGCGGACGACCGGCGCAATCGGCGCAACCGGCGCCTCCACCTTTTCCTCGCGCCGTCCCTTGCTGCCTTTGGGCGAACGCCAACCGGCAGCGGCGCTGCCGCCGCGCGGCTTCAAACCGCGCCGGATTTCTTCGTTGCGGTCGGTCGCTTCGCGCTGCGTGGTTTTGGTTTTTTCCTTCTTGGTTTCCTTCTTGTGCGCCGGACGATGCAACGTTCTTTTCAGTTCGGTCGCCGGTTTTTCCACTTCTTCACGAGGCGCTTTTTCAGCCGCAAGACGCGCCGCTTTTTCCGCCTTCTCCGCTTCTTCACGTTCCTTTTTATTGCGTTTTGCCGTTTCCAGTTCCTGCTTGCGACGCAAATCTTCCTGCTGGCGCGCGATTAACTCCTGCGCCCGCCGCTCTTCGGCGCGCCGAGATTCCAGTTCTTCCGGCGTCAACACGGGCACACGCGCTTTGGCAACCGTAACCGGCGCTGCTTCAACAGACGGCGTTTTCTTTTTCGACGCTTTCTTTTCACCGGCGGCTGCCTTGCGGGCGGCGGCTTTGGTCGCAGCCGCCGCCGCCAGCGCGGCTTTTTCCGGCGTTGACAACGCCGCCACACGAGCGCCGATTCTGGGAATTT
>JAITBX010000218.1 GCA_031283405.1 Burkholderiales bacterium
GTCAACGTACAAGATGTTGAAGCAGGATCAACTTGCCGACAGCGTGTTGCGCGACTTCCGTTTCAACGTTAGCGCCGAGAGCAAGAAGCAGGATGAACGCAACGATGCGTTGGGCGGCGCGCGCAACAACGGATGGTGGATATGCGACGACGTGTGCCGCGATTCCGGCGCTTTGTATCTGCTGGTGCGGCATTTCCCCGAGCGCGCCAAAAAATTGCCGGAAGGTGCGTTCACGCCGATGCTCACTGCGTTGACGATGTTTCAGAATACGACGATTACCTCCGCGAACTTGTTGCTGGCGCTCGACGCCTGGACGGGATTGGCGGAAACATCGGGTAGCACCAAGTTCCGCGTCGATGAAATTCTGAAAGACAAATCCGTTCGTGAATTGGCGCTTTCGTCCGGCGTGGTGCAGCGCGCTTCGTTCACGCCCGATGCGATGAAGTTGGCGGTTCGCAATCAAGGCAGCTTGATGGGCTTTTATGTGGCCGAAGCGTCCGGCTTCGATGTCGAACCGCCGGCGGGAGATTTGCGCGAAGGCGCCGAAATCCTGCGCGAATACACCGACGCTTCCGGCAAGCTCTTGACGTCGGTGACGCAAGGCGATGAAGTCTATGTTCATCTCAAGTTCCGTGGATTGAATCGCACCTTCGACGGTATCGGCATGGCGGTGGTCGATTTGCTTCCGGGCGGTTTCGATCTCGTGTTGAATCCGCCGAATGCGGCGGCGAACAGCAACGAATCGCAGCGAGCGTTGCGTCGTGATACGCCTTCGGAAGAAGGTGACGGCGAAGAAGGCGAGAGCCGCGAGCAGGAAGACGAAGCGGACAGTTGGTGGCTTCCCTTCGGCAATTCGCCGACGAATTGGGATGTGCAATATGCCGATATGCGCGAAGATCGCATCGTGCTGTACGGAATTCTGGAATCGAAAGCCAACGAATTCGTTTACAAGATTCGCGCCACCAGCGTCGGTACTTACACCTTGCCGCCGGCTTACGCCGAAGGTTTGTACCGCCGCGATATACGCGCGCGCAGTTTGCCGGGAGGGAAGCTGACGGTGACGCCGGTGAAGAAGTAGTAGGGGCGACCCGTAGTCGCCCGCAAAGGCTTCGACGGGTCGCCGCGGGCGGCGACCCCTACACTCCTCGACACCCCCTTTGAAAGGGGGTGTCGGCGAAGCCGACGGGGGTTTGTACTTCCGCCCGCGGCGCGAGTGCGGGTGAGGAGGAAGCGCCCGCATCCATCAAAGGTTTTGACAACATGAAAACAACTTGCTTTTTTCGTTCGATGCGCCGCCTCTCCTGCGTCGCCACGTTCACTTTCTTCCTTTACGGAGTCAGCGGCTGCGCCGAGCCGCTGACCGCCGTCAAGGAAGGCGATCTCATTTTTCACACGTCGCGCTCGCCGTTGAGCCAGGCCATACAAGAAGCCACCAGTTCGCGTTACAGCCACATGGGCATCATCTTTTACCGGCAGGACAAGCCCTATGTTTTTGAAGCCTCCGCCAAAGTGGAATACACGCCGCTGAATACATGGATCGCGCGCGGCGAAAGAAAACATTATGTGGTCAAGCGCTTGAAAGATATTTCGTTGACGCCGGAGGATTTGGCGAAGATGCACAAAGCAGCAGACGCTTATTTTGGCAAGCCCTACGATCTGGCTTTCGAGTGGTCGGATGATCGGCTCTATTGTTCGGAGCTGGTCTGGAAAATTTATCAGAACGCGCTGGGCATTCAGATCGGAAAATTGCAAAAAATCCGCGACTTCAATCTCGATACGCCGGTTGTCAAGAAAGAACTCAAAGCGCGTTACGGCGATCATGTGCCGCTGGACGAAACCGTGATTTCGCCGCAAGCGATGTTCGAGTCGCCGTTGTTGGCGGTGGCAGCCGAACGATAATGGTTGGTGCTGTTTTTGGTTATCCCTCTTCCACCCTCTCGCCGCAGGCGAGAGTACAACCCCCGACCCTTCGGATCACCCCCTTTCAAAAGGGGGCTGTGAGCAGGAATGAATGCAAGATGGAGATGCGGCGACGGAACGCCGAGGGCGGCGTTTCCCACGTCTCCCCTCTCCCTTTGTGGGAGAGGGGTAAGGGGTGAGAGGGAACATGAATCAAAAGAGCACGGCACACACTGAATCCTTTCAACCATGTTGACAAAGTTTTTCCATCATCGGGCATCACGTCTTTCCCGCGTGCTCGGCAAGCTGGCGCTGGCGTTAATCGCTGTCGTTATGGTTATCACCATCGTCGTCGTTGCTGTTCGTCTCTGGCCGAAGCCGCCGTTGCGCGAGTCGATTCCGTCGTCGGTGGCGGTGTACGATACGCGCGGCGCGTTGTTGCGATTGACGCTGGCGCGTGACGAGCAATACCGTTTGTGGATGCCGCTCTCTGAAATTCCGCCGGAGCTGATCGAGGCGGTGCAGTTGCACGAAGATCAATATTTTTACTATCACCCAGGCGTCAATCTGTGGGCGCTCGCGCGCGCCGCGATGCGAACTTACAGCGGCGGCGCGAGGCAGGGCGCTTCGACGCTGACGATGCAGTTGGCGCGGCTGCTTTACAAACTCAATACGCGCACGCCGTGGGGAAAGTTCAAGCAAATCGTTTTGGCGCTGACTCTGGAAGCGCGTTACAGCAAAGACGAAATTCTCGAAGCGTATCTCAACGCGGTGCCTTATGGGCAAAACGTCAAAGGCGTCGCCGCTGCCAGTTTGATTTATTTCGGCAAGCGTCCGCAGACGTTGAGCTTGCCGGAGATTTTGTCGTTGGCGGTGATTCCGCAAAGTCCGTCGTTGCGCACGCCCGGCGATGAAGCGCAAACGCGATTGAGCGAAGCGCGAATGCGATTGTTTGAACGCTGGGCGCAAAAGCATCCGGAAGCGCGAGCGCAGGCGGGCTTGGTGTCGGCGCCGCTGAATTTGCGCGGCAAAATACGATTGCCGTTTGAAGCGCCGCATTTCACCACGATGCTGTTGGCGGAGAATACAAGGGCGTCAACGGAAACACAGGCGACGGAAATACAAACGACGCTCGATTTGCGCTTGCAAAAATTGCTGGAGCGGCAGATGCGGCATTATCTGCTGCGAGCGCAGCGGCAAGGATTGAAAAACGGTAGCGCTTTGTTGGTTGACTGGACGACGATGGAGGTCAAGGCGTGGCTCGGTTCCGCCGATTTTTTCGATGCGTCGCTGGAAGGGCAGGTCAACGGCGTGCTCGGCAAACGTTCGCCCGGATCGACATTGAAACCTTTCATCTATGCGCTGGCGATCGATCAGGGCATTTTGCATCCGATGACGGTGTTGAAAGATTCGCCGCAAAGTTTCGGACCCTTCACACCGGAAAATTTCGACGGCACTTTCGCCGGACCGATCAGCGCGCAGCAAGCGTTGATTCGCTCGCGCAACATTCCGGCGGTCGTCGTCAATGCGCAACTCAAAAAGCCGTCGCTCTACGAATTTCTCTGGAACGCGCACATTGCCAAGATGGCGGACGAATCGCACTACGGATTGGCGCTGACGCTGGGCGGCGGCGAAGTGACGGTGGCCGAATTGGCGGCGCTGTATGCGATTTTCCCCAATCAGGGGCGCTGGCAACCGCTGGTGATGCGCAAAGATAACGCCGATTCATTGCCGCCGTCGCAAAAACTTTTATCGGGCGACGCGGCGTTCATCACGCTCGACATGCTGGAAAAAAACCCGCGTCCCGATGTGGCTTACGCCGGTCGCGTGATGCCGTTGCCGGTCGCCTGGAAAACAGGAACGTCGTGGGGCTTCCGCGATGCGTGGACGGCGGGCGTGTTTGGTCGCTATGTGTTAGTGGTGTGGCTAGGCAATTTCGACGGCAGCAGCAATCAAGCGCTGGTCGGCGTTGATGCGGCAGCGCCGTTGTTCTTCAGCATCGCCGATGCGTTGATGGCCACCGACAACACGATCGCCGTCGCGCGCCGTCAACCGCAAAACGCGATCCGGATCGATGTTTGTCAGGCCTCCGGCGATTTGCCGAATGCCGATTGCCCGCGCACGGTCAAGACATGGTTCATTCCCGGTGTATCGCCGATCAAAGTGTCGGAGTTGCATCGCGCTGTGATGGTGGATACGCGAACCGGCAAGACGGCGTGTCCGCCTTACGATTCGCATTTCGTCAAGCGCGAAGTTTTTGAATACTGGCCTTCCGATTTGCGAAAATTGTTTGTGCAAGCGGGAATGCCGCGACGCTTGCCTCCGCCGCCCGCCGATTGCGGCAACGAGAATGGCAGCGCAACGGGAACGGCGGCAGGCGTCGCGCCGAGAATCATCTCGCCGCTGACGGGAGTCATTTACCAGCGGCGGCTTTCGCGCAGCGACGATGAGGAGAGCGGCGGAATCACTTTGCAAGCGATTGCCGACGGCGATGTCGAAACGTTATACTGGTTCTTCGGAACAAATTATCTCGGCGCGAGCGCTTCTGGCAAAGATTTGTTGTGGAAAAATGCGCCGTCCGGCCGTCACACTTTGCGCGTGGTCGATGACCACGGACGAGCGGACACGCGGACGGTGGCGGTGGAGTTGATTCCGTAAATTCCCCTCTCCCCTTGTGGGAGAGGGGTAAAGGGAGAGGGGGACAAACCCCCGCCCGCCTTCGTCGGGCGACCCCTTTCAAAAGGGGTCTTTTCCGAGCGGCGGTAGCTCCAAGCCCCCTTTTCAAAGGGGGTGTCGGCGAAGCCGATGGGGGTTTGCAAAAGGGGAGCCGCGTAGAGACAAGGCCTGCCTTGTCTCCGAGGAAATTGAGCAAGCGCAATTTTTGTGTAGAATAAAATCAAAACTTTTTTGAAAACGATGAACAAAAAAAATGCTAACGTGTTGACCATCGCCGGTTCGGATTCCGGTGGCGGCGCCGGCATTCAGGCCGATCTCAAAACATTTTCGGCGCTGGGTGTATATGGCGCGTCGGTGATTACGGCGTTGACGGCGCAGAACACGCAAGGCGTGCAAGGCATCTTTCCAGTGACGCCTGAATTTGTGACGGCGCAGTGCGATTCCGTTTTCAGCGACGTGCGCATCGACAGCGTCAAGTGTGGCATGTTGATGAACGCGGGCATTATCGAAGCGGTGGCGAAATGTTTGGCGCGTTATCAGCCGCCGGTGTTCGTGCTCGATACGGTGATGATAGCGAAGAGCGGCGATGCGTTGCTGGCGGCGGAAGCCGTGCGAGCGTTGCGCGAAACCTTGCTGCCGCTCGCCGACATCGTGACGCCGAATCTTCCCGAAGCGGCGGCGCTGCTCGGCGCGAATGTTGCAACTAATGAAGCGATGATGCGCGAACAAGGGCGCGCTCTGCTGGTGCTCGGCGCCAAAGCCGTGCTGATGAAAGGCGGCCATCTGGAGAGCGCCGACAGCCCCGATTGGCTGATCACGCCGAATGAAGAACAGCGCTTCGTCGCGCCGCGCATTCAAATGCGCCATACGCATGGCACCGGCTGCACTTTGTCGGCCGCGCTGGCGGCGCTGCGCCCGCAACGTTTGGATTGGAGAACGACGGTGCAGGATGCCAAAGACTGGTTGACGCAAGCGCTGATGCAAGCGGATCGTTTGCGCGTCGGCCAGGGCATCGGGCCGCTACATCATTTTCATCGGTGGTGGTGAGCAGGTATCAGGCATCAGGCATCAGGGATCAAAGGTAGGGGCGGATTTCAAACCCGCCCTTTGAATTTTCCGTAGGGGCGACCGAGGACGATCGCCCCTACACATTCCCTTCCCGCAATAACCACGCCATCAAATGGGTCATTGCATTTTGTCGCCCAAAAGAGACGAAAAGGGCACCGCTAATCGTAATGGTTAAAACAGCGTATGCCGGACGTTCCATCCGGCGCGCGCCTCAAAGATTTTTTTCTGCTACAACAATTACACGCTGTTCCAAAACACAAATTATCTGTGATAATAACCGATGTCATTTTGCAGGTAATTGGGGGATCGCGGCTGGGTCACGCCATGCAATCGCAGCGGGACGCGCAAGCCGCGCACAATCGTAGTCGCTCAATTCTTTGAGGAGCCATGATGTTTCGTCGCACAATGCTTCAAACGGTGTTTCGTTCGGTATTTCGTTATCTGGGAATCTTCGCCGCAGGGCTGTTGTTTTCAGCCAACCTCTGGTGCGCGCCCATCACGATTGACACCACCAGCCGCACAGCGGTGAGCAATGCTTATAACAACATCTGGGTGCCTGCGCACGACGTCTCTCCCGGCTGGAGCGGCGGCAATATCTCAGGTTGCGTTGCCGGAACGACAACTCTGGCGCATCAACAGGCCACCATCGACACGGCGAACTTTTATCGCGCTCTGGCGAAGCTTCCCTCGGTAAAGCTGATTACTGATGCCACGCCTACCGATCCTACCAATCAAATTCAAAATAGTGACGTCGTCGCTCGCGCACGAGCAGCGGCCTTATACATGGCCGCGAACCATTACCTGACTCACACGCCCTCAACCACTGACGGAAACGCAACCCACTACTGCCTTACTCAAGAGGCGATTGACGGCGCCGGCGCGTCCAACCTGTTTTTAGGCTACGGCTCTCCTACTTACTACAAGGAAGTCACTGGTCCGGGCGCCATCGACGGCTATATCGACGACAACGGCAATGAAAGCTCTCTTGGCCACCGGCGCTGGATTCTCTATACGCAACAAGTCGGTCTGGCAACCGGCGACATCCCCAACACTGCCTCTCCCTACTATTCCTCCAACGCACTGCGCGTTTTCGCGACCGGCGGCGAAGGCTCGGGTCTGTTTGCCGGCTCATCTCCATACGCTTGGGTCGCCTGGCCCAGCCCCAACTTCGTCCCTTACCAGTTGATACCTACCTCGGGCTATTGGTCGATCGCCTATCCGATGGCTATTTTCACTGGCGCAACCGTGACGATGACCACGAGCGGCGGCGTCAATGTTCCAGTCACCGTGAAGCAGTTGGAATACACCACCGGCGGCAGCTATATGGGCGACAACACCCTGCTGTTCGAGCCAAGCGGCGCAAACTTTAACGCCGGTAGCGCAGGCATGGCCGACACGTCTTACAAGATCGAGGTGTCGGGCGTGACTGGCGCGCCGTCTTCGACATATTGCTACACGGTCACGGTATTCGATCCCGCGACAAGCGGAAACGCCACTGCGCCCGATCTGTGCAACATCGCCGTCGTCAATGCGCAAACGCCGACGATCACGAGCCAGCCGCAAGGCGCAGTCTACGCACTAAACACACCGGCAACACCGTTGTGGGTGGTTGCGAGTGTTTGGGATGGCGGTTCGCTTTCATATCAGTGGTACCGTAACACCGCGAACAGCGCCAGCGGCGGGACACCGATTGCGGGTGAAATCGGTGAAAGCTACACACCGCCGACCGACGCGATGGGGACGCTTTTCTACTACGTCGTGGTGACGAACACCAACAACGCCGTGAACGGCACGAAAGTCGTTTCGACGACGAGCAATGTCATCGCTGTGACAGCCACTACAGCCGTCGGATCGTGTGATATTGATTTGAGTAATACCGCCCCGGCGGCTTCAGCTCCCGGCTGTTGGACATTCATCGATAGCGGAAAATTTCCCTACGGCTCGGATGGTGTTTACAGCATTGTCGATGGCGCTGATTTGACCGTCACCGGCAACAACGCCGGCAGCCAACGCCGTCTTGAAGTTGCGGATAACGCCACGGCAACGATCAGACTGAACAATGCAACCATCGCCGGCCTTACTTCTCCCAAGAGCGCGCTATCTCTGGTGTTCGCCTCAAACGTAACGCTCACGCTCATCTTGGCGGACGGCTCGGACAATACCCTGGCCGGCGCAGCTTGGCCTGGCATTTTTACCTCTTCCTCAACAACATTGATCATCGACAGCGAGGCCGGAGGCACAGGAAAACTGACCGCTCTTGGCGATGGCCTCGGTTCCGGTATTGGAGGTCAATCCTCTATTGGCACGATCATCGTCAATGGCGGCAACATCACCGCTACCGGCGGCACGTACACCAATGGCACGATCGGCGCCCAATACGTCGGCGCCGGCATCGGCAGTTGCTGGGGCGGTGGAAATGGCAGCATCATCATCAACGGCGGCACGATCAATGCTACCGGCGGCGCTCTTTATGTCGGCAGCGGCGCTTATCCCTCCGCCGGCGGCGCCGGCATCGGCAGCGGCATGGGTGGATCGAATGTCGATGTCACCATCAACGGTGGCACGATCACCGCTAACGGCGGCGGTTATGGCGGCGCCGGCATCGGTAGCGGCCAC
>JAITBX010000056.1 GCA_031283405.1 Burkholderiales bacterium
GTCGGCCCGCAAGTGGGCAAAGAGCTGTATCAAAACGGCGCCATCGCTTTGCTGCTGGTGGTGGTGGGCGTCATCATTTACTTGTCGCTGCGATTCGAATGGCGCTTCGCGGTTTCGGCGATCATCGCCAACCTGCACGACGTGGTAATCATTCTGGGCTTCTTCGCCTTTTTTCAGTGGGAATTTTCATTGCCGGTGCTGGCGGCGGTGCTGGCGGTGCTCGGCTACTCCGTCAACGAATCGGTGGTTATCGCCGACCGGATTCGTGAAAATTTCCGCAAGCTGCGCAAAGCCAGTGTGCCGCACGTGATCGACAGCGCCATCACCAGCACCATCTCGCGGACGGTCATCACCCACTTGTCCACGCAGTTGATGGTGTTGTCGATGCTGATCTTCGGCGGCGAAGCGCTGCACTATTTTGCGATGGCGCTGACCATCGGCATCATGTTCGGCATCTACTCGTCGGGACTGGTGATGGCGCCGCTGGTGATGTGGCTCGGCGTCTCGCGTGAAAATCTGGTGAAGCCGGAACGCAAAAAAGAAGGTCTGGAAGCAGAAAAAATCATGCCGTGATCAGGGATCAGGTATCCGATGTAGTGGCTAGGTGTTCCGTGCCCTTCGTAGGGGCGTCGCCTTTCTCCTTCCCCCTCTGGGGGAAGGTTGGGATGGGGGCATAGGAGCGACCGGTGGTCGCCCGCAACCTATAAACCAAACCCATAAAGATTCTGAACGAACGCCCATGATTACCACCCTCCTCTTTTCCCTTCTCACGCTCGATCAAACGCTGGCAAATTTTGTCGCGCAGTACGGCACTTGGGTCTATGCGCTGCTCTTCGTGGTGATCTTCATCGAAACGGGGCTGGTGATTTTTCCGTTCCTGCCCGGCGACTCGCTGCTCTTCATCGCCGGAACGCTGGCGGCAACCACTGAGTTGGATGTACACATTCTGGTCGCCTTGCTGGCGATGGCGGCAATTCTCGGCGATTCGGCCAATTACGCGATCGGGCGCAAAGTCGGAAAGCGCGTTTACACCTGGAAAGATTCGCGCTGGTACAAGCGCGCCTATCTGGAGCGCACCCAGCACTTCTACGAAAAATACGGAAACATGACGATCATCATCGCCCGCTTCGTGCCTATCGTGCGCACCTTCGCGCCGTTTCTGGCGGGCGTCGTGACGATGCCCTACCCGCGCTTTCTGGCGTACAACATCACCGGCGGCGTCATGTGGATTTGCGCGCTGACCTATCTCGGTTACTTCTTCGGCAACATCCCGTTCATCAAAAACAACCTGTCGTTCTTCGTGATCGGCATCGTTATCATTTCCGCGATTCCGATTGCCGTCACCTTTTTCAAAGAACGGGCGGCAGTCAGGAAACAGGAATCAGGGTCGTAGGAGCGACATTCTGCCGCCCGCAAGCGCAGGTAACCAAAGACGTCCACCCCCAACGCGCCCGCCACAAAAACATGCTATTCCGATTGAATCTTGCTGCCGCACGCTTCATCGGTGGTAGTGTCCTGCATGACGATATTTTGTGGGGATCCCTCAAGAAAGCACCCATCATTCTCGTCGGCATTTTTCTGGCGTCCACCGCCTCCGCCACCATTTACAAATGCCAGAACGCTGCCGGTCAAATCGAATACGGCGGCACACCCTGCGCCAACGGTCATGTCGGCGAACCGGAAAATAAAAGCTGGTGGAACAACCTCGAATGCTGGGACTATTCTCCTACCGCCAAAGACCCTCAGACCCGCACACGCATTTGCTTTGACGCAACCGGTCATATTGCAAACATAGATCGAAAGATTGAAAGATAAGCGAGTGTGAAATGGGTAAAGAGACGAAGAGCGGAGATCAGTAATCGTAGGGACGGCTGCCCTACGGTCGCCCGCAAAGGGTAAATCAAGTATCCAAGGGCAAAACCGCCGACACGACAAATTTTCTCTTTCGCTCTTCGCGCAGGAGATGCTTCCCACAACATTATTCCGCGCCTGATGGCAGATTTTTGCCGTCCTCGTGTAAGAGGGCTTTGGGTTGAACGATACGTTTTGTTTGCGTTTATCAGCATGGGTTTCGCCTTCGGCCCTACCCATCCTACGCGCTTCGCCACAATGAGACGGTGAAAACACAAACCTGTAGTCTGATGCGCAACAACGCTGAATGGCAACCGACCGGGGATGCGCTGAACAAATCACCGCGCCGTGTGCATCTGCGGCATAGGGCAGTCTGCGGCGTTGCGACGCTTCCGCATAGACCCGCTATGCGCTGCGCGCCGCGCCTTGTATCCCATCCCGATCCGCAGCGCCCACTTTCCGCTCGACTTATTCAGCGCATCCTTTGTCCGTCCGCGCTTAGGGCGAACGGCAAATCAACAAGGGCTTCGACCCTTCGGCGGGCTCAGGGTCAGCCCGAACGGTTTGGGTTAAATCAGCGCGTCCTTGGAGCTTTCCCAGGAGAAATGCCCCAATTGCTTCGCCCGTTTCGCGCAATTTGTTTTATCATCAATTATTTTTGCGGAACGGCGTGTGAAATCTCTTTCTTCCATTCAGGTCATCGTGATGGCGGCCGGTCAGGGCAAGCGGATGGCATCGCGCTTGCCGAAGGTTTTGCACCCGTTGGCGGGACGGCCTTTGTTGTCGCATGTGCTGACGACGGCGCGCAGCATCGCGCCGCAAACGGTGGCAGTGGTCGTCGGCAAGGACAGCGCGGCGGTGCGTGAATTTTTCTCCGCATCACTGCCGAACTTGCTTTTCGTCGAGCAATCGCCGCCGCGCGGCACCGGCGACGCGGTGCGGGTGGCGCTCTCGGCATTGAGCGCTCCCGCCGAAATCACGTTGGTGATGAACGGCGATTGCCCGTTGATTGCGTCGTCCAGCGTTCGTGAATTGTGCGAAGCGGCGAAGCAGGGCGCATTGGCGTGGCTGACCACGAAAACTTCATCGCCGCAGGGCTTGGGGCGCATCGTGCGCGACGCGAAAGGCAAGGTGCTGGCGATCGTCGAAGAGCGCGACGCCAATGATGCGCAAAAGAGTATCGACGAGATCAATGTCGGCGTACTGGCCGCGCCGACGGCGTTGCTCAAACGCTGGGTCGAGCAACTGACTTGCAACAACGCGCAAGGCGAATACTATCTGACCGATGTGTTGGCAATGGCAGTGCGCGAAAACGTACCGGTCGAAACTGTGCAGACCGATGAGATCAGCGCGCGCGGCATCAACGATCGCGCCCAGCTTGCCGACGTCGAGCGCATCGTGCAGCGGCGGCAAGCGCAAGCGCTGATGCTGCAAGGCGTCACGCTCGCCGATCCGGCGCGTTTCGATCTGCGCGGCGCGTTGCGTTGCGGCCGCGATGTTCGCATCGACATCGGTTGTGTTTTCGAGGGCGAAGTGGTGTTGGGCGACGAGGTTGAAATCGGCGCGCATTGCGTGCTTCGTAATGTCACGCTGGCCGAGGGCGTCAAGGTCGCGCCGTTTTCGCATCTCGACGGCGCGACGGTAGGCGAACAAGCGTTGATCGGCCCTTACGCGCGTTTGCGCCCCGGCGCAAAAATCGCGGAGCGCGCGCATGTCGGCAACTTCGTCGAGATCAAAGCCAGCACGCTGGGCGCGGGCAGCAAGGCGAATCACTTGAGTTATCTGGGCGACGCCGAGATCGGCGCCAACGTCAATATCGGCGCGGGGACGATCACTTGCAACTACGATGGCGTCAACAAGCACAAGACGACGATCAAAGACGGCGCTTTCATCGGCTCGAACACGGCGCTGGTCGCGCCGATGACGGTTGGCGCAGGCGCAGTCGTCGGCGCGGGCAGCACATTGTCCGAAGATATCGAAGCGCAATCGTTGACGTTTACGCGAACGCGACCCATCGTCAAAAAAAATTGGCCGCGACCGGATAGTAAAGTGCCGGATAGTAAAGCATCCACCAAGAAAAAGGATTGAACCATGTGCGGAATCGTCGGTGCGGCAGCGGCAAACGATATTGTTCCTGTGCTTCTGGAAGGAATCGCGCGCCTTGAATATCGCGGCTATGATTCGACCGGCTTGGCGGTGGTGCATTCGGCAGGAACGCTCGAACGCTTGGTGAGCACGGCG